>CBFGQN010000085.1:0-10461 GCA_965650895.1 uncultured Ignavibacteria bacterium
CGCTGTCAACGCTCGTGAATTCCGGCTACGAGCTCATCGAAAAGCTCCAGGAGCACAAGGGACTCGTCACGGGCGTACCGACCGGGTTCGTCGAGCTCGACGAGATGACGTCCGGGTTCCAGAAGTCGGACCTGATTATTCTGGCTGCAAGGCCATCTATGGGAAAATGTGTGGCCTGGGACACGCCGATTGTCGATCCGCAGACCGGAGAAGTCAGAACAGCTCAGGAAGTCTATCGTCGCGGCGTCGCCGGGAAATCGGTGGATGTTCTGACGCTGACCGAACAGGGAAAAATGGTCCTGACCAATCCAAGCGATTTTATCGATGATGGGATCAAACCGGTTTTCCGCGTTCGGACACGCCTTGGCCGGGAAGTCAAGACAACGCTTGCACATCCGTATCTGACGGCACGGGGATGGCGTCGACTGGCCGAGTTGAACGTCGGTGACCGGATCGGTCTGCCCCGTGCGGTTCCGATCTTCGGCAACGATCCTCTGCCGCAATCGGAAGTGATTCTTCTGGCCTATCTGATCGGCGATGGCGGCCTGACCGGAGGAACCCCGCGGTTCACTACCACGTCTGAAACGATGCGCCGTGATATTGAAACGCAGGCGGCAGCCTGGGGCGTCCGCCTCGCCCCCGACATCCGTCCGGGAAAGGCACCGAGCTATCGACTCTCATCTCCGCGCGGAAAGATCAACCGTCTGACGCAGATGCTGCGCCGTCACGGTCTGATGGGAAAGAACGCTCTTTCCAAGTCAATCCCGGCAGCCGTCTACAGGCTTCCCAAAGAACAGCTTGCTCTCTTTCTCAACCGCCTCTTCGCTACCGACGGTTCGGCCTGGCTGAGTGGTCAGTACGGGCGTATCGACTACTGTTCCGTCTCCGAAGAACTTGCCCGAGGCGTTCAGCATCTGCTGCTTCGGTTCGGTATCAATGCAAAGCTCCGGAGCAAAGAGGTTCTCTACAAGGAGACCAGGCGCCAGGCCTGGCTCGTTGAGATAATGTCGGCTCCCGACCTGCTTCGCTTCGTCCGTCAGATCGGAATTTTCGGGAAGGAGAAAGCAGTCGGTTCGATTACCCGCTACGCAGAGGCAAAGAGATCGGGATGGACGCGGGATACGTTGCCGGTGGAGATCTGGGAGAATATCACAGCGGCAAAGGGAGAATTGAGCTGGGCGGAAATATCACGACGTGTCGATAAACCGGTCAACCATAACTGGCACGCATTCCGTCGCGCTCCCCGCCGCGAGACGGTGGAACTGATTGCTCAGGCTCTGAACGATCCGGAACTGAAGGCCTGGGCCGATGCCGACATCTACTGGGATGAGATCGTCTCTATCGAATACGTCGGAGAAGAGCAGGTGTACGACCTGACCGTACCGGTAACACATAACTTTGTCGCAGCCGATTTTTACCTCCATAACACCGCGATCGCCATGTCGATGATGCGGAACGCCGCGGTCGACTACAAGAAACCGGTCGCCTTCTTCTCGCTGGAAATGTCGGCCCAGCAGTTGATGCTGCGACTGATCTCGGCCGAGGCGAAGGTAAACGCCCACCGTCTGCGGACCGGAGATCTGCGCCAGGAGCACTGGCAGCAGATCGTCTCGACGATCCACCGTCTGGCGGCCGCGCCGATCTACATCGACGATACGCCGGCCCTCAGCATCATGGATCTGCGGGCACGTGCCCGACTGCTGAAACGGGAGCACAACATCGAGCTGCTGGTGATCGACTACCTGCAGCTGATGCACGCGCCGAAGGCGGAGAGTCGCGAACGGGAAATCTCGATGATCTCGCGCGGACTGAAGCAACTGGCAAAAGAGTTGAACATTCCGATCATCGCCCTCTCGCAGTTGAACCGTTCGGTGGAATCCCGCAGCGACAAGCGACCGATGCTGAGCGATCTTCGCGAATCCGGCTCGATCGAGCAGGACTCCGACGTCGTCCTCTTCGTCCACCGTCCGGAATACTACGGCTTCTCGGTCGACGAGGAGAACAGATCGACCGAAGGTGTGGCCGAGGTCATCGTCGGCAAGCAGCGTAACGGTCCCACCGGCGATGTCCGCCTGGCCTTCATCAAGGAATTTGCACGCTTCGAGAATCTCGACGAATTCCACGCCGATGCGGATGAATATCTGCCGCCGGCGAGCGACGAGGATCCGTTCTGATGGAACTATCTCCCGACACGATCAACGTTCTCGATTTTCTGGAATCGTTCAGCGAGGCAGGGCTGCGCAAACGGAACGATCTCGGAACGCTCTTCGAACTGACCGCACAGCGGGACGCACACCGGGAGATGAATGACCTCCTCTTCCACGGCACGCATCTCTTCAAGCTCTACACGACACTGCGGCGGGCCGATGCGGGATCCGAAGGTTTCAAAACGCTTGAGAGGGAATTCAGCGAGGCGACCGACCGTCTGCGTGAACTGATTGCACGGGCGATGGTGGAGGCCGGAGAGTCGCAGGTGGAACGCTTCGAGGTCACCTACTACGCGATGACGCAGGGAAGCCTGCGCAACCTGATCGATCTGGCCCACGACCTCGGCGTGGCCAAGCGCGTACAGAACGACGCGAAGTTCAATGCAAAATAAATTCACGGCGGTCGCACAAGGGAAGATTCATGTCCCATGTTCTGCGAGAATCCGGTCCCTCCTTCAGGTTTCCTTTACGTTTGAATTGTTCGCACCATGATTCTTGACCTCACAGGAGTTCGCGCCCTTG
Source organism: uncultured Ignavibacteria bacterium (assembly GCA_965650895.1). Lineage (GTDB taxonomy): Bacteria > Bacteroidota > Ignavibacteria > OLB7 > OLB7 > JAGWAZ01. Next base: position 2,730 of record CBFGQN010000085.1, read on the forward strand.
TCACCGGCGGCACCCGGGGAATCGGCAGGGCTATCACACAGATGCTGGCCGCCGGCGGCGCACGCGTCGCAATCAACTACAAAAGTCGGTCGGGTCCGGCCGATGAGCTGAGCCGTCTGCTGGGAGAACGCCACATCGAGCACATGCTTCAGCGGGCCGACGTCACGCAGGAGCGGGCCGTCGGGACGATGGTCAGGCGGATTGCCGAGTCGTGGGGAGGACTCGATCTTCTTGTCGTCAATCACGGCATCTGGGAGCGGGGAGCCATCGGAGAGATGGGACTTGCCGACTGGCGGGACACGATCAACACCAACCTGACAGCCTCCTTTATCGTCACGAACGAATGCCTTCGCCTGATGCTTGAAGAAGCGCCGACGGCACCGAAACGGATCATCTTCATTTCCTCTTCCGCCGGACTGCGGGGCGAATCCGAACACTCCCATTACGCCGCAAGCAAAGGGGGAATGATCGCCCTGATGAAGTCCCTCGCCGTGGAACTGGCTCCCCGGGGAATCACCGTCAACGCCGTGGCGCCGGGATGGATCGGGACGGAGATGACGACGGAGTATCTGGAGAGCGAAGGTATACGGGAGAAGATCACAAACCGGATTCCCCTCGGAAGAATCGGCGAGCCGGAAGACGTCGCCGCCGCAGTTCTCTTCCTGGCGTCGCGACAGGCGGGATTTATCACCGGCCACGTGCTGCGGATCAACGGAGGAGAAACGCTGTAGAGAAGGCAAAAAGGGAAGGCGGGAGCAGGTCAGGGGCGAGACATTGCAGCGAAGGAAAATTGCTGAGAACTGCAGTCCTGACCCTTTTTGAATTTTGCATTTTTCCTTTTGCATTTTGAACGAATTCCCCCTGATAATCCATCCTTCACTCATTCGTTATCTTTCGGGTCTTGATGGAACAACAGGAGCCAATTCATTTATAAGGAGAAACATCATGGCATTGCACATCACTGACGCAAACTTCGAGCAGGAAGTTCTTCAGTCCGACAAACCGGTTCTTATCGATTTCTGGGCCGCATGGTGCGGACCCTGTCTGGCGATTGCGCCGATGATCGAGGAGCTGGCAAACGATATGGAAGGGACCGCAAAAGTCGGCAAGGTGGATATCGACAACAACCCGGGCATCGCCGCGAAGTACGGCATCCGGGCGATTCCGACGCTGATGATCTTCGACAACGGCGAAGTGGTCGAGCAGGTGGTCGGCGGAAATGTGCGAAAGGGGGATCTGGCCGAGAAGCTGCGCAGCATTGCCGGATCGACCGCCTGACGTTGCAACGACATTCACAACACTTTCACACAAGGGAACCCCCGGCTCCGGATGAGCCGGGGGTTTCTTTCATCCGCCGCGGCGGATGATTTTGTGGTAACGTCAGACAAGACACGAGGCGGGACTGTTGCACGCCCCAATGGATCCGCCCAACACAAAGAAGAACAAAGATTTCCTTTCCCTCTTCACTCCTCTTCATCTCCGATAGTGCATCTTGCCGTTTTGATTCCATCGATCCGACGAACATCTACTATGCTTGAGCAACGCATGACATCCGTCCGGTTCAGCCGGAACGATTACGATACTTTTTCGCTGCAGGAAATCTACCGCCGCCTTCTCCTCCCCCGCATGATCGAGGAGAAGATGCTGTTGCTGTTGCGGCAGGGCAGAATCAGTAAATGGTTCTCCGGGATCGGACAGGAAGGGATCGCCGTCGGAGGGACGCTGGCGTTGAAACCGACCGACTGGATTCTGCCGCTTCACCGCAATCTCGGGGTCTTTACCACCCGCGATTTCCCGCTCGGAAAACTTTTCGCGCAGTGGCAGGGAAAAGCCGACGGCTACACGAAGGGACGGGATCGTTCTTTCCACTTCGGCGCCCCGGACCACCGGGTGATCGGCATGATCTCCCATCTCGGCTCGATGCTCGGCGTCGCCGACGGACTTGCCCTGGCCGGAAAGCTTCTCCCGGACGATTCGGTAGCTCTCGCCTTCATCGGCGACGGCGGGACGAGTCAGGGGGACTTCCACGAATCGGTTAACCTGGCCGCCTGCTGGGATCTGCCGGTCATCTTCCTGATCGAGAACAACGGCTACGCTCTCTCCACCCCGATCCGCGAACAGTTCCGCTGCGCCCGGCTTGCCGACCGGGCCGCCGGCTACGGCATCGAAGGGATCACGATCGACGGGAACAACGTGCTGGAGGTCTATGAGACGATCAGTCGTGCCGCCGCCGCCGCCCGCAGTGAGAAGCGGCCGATCATCGTCGAGGCGATGACGTTCCGGCGTCGGGGTCACGAGGAGGCATCGGGTGTCGCCTACGTTCCGAAGGAACTGATCGAGGAGTGGGAGCGCACGGATCCGGTAACGACCTTCGAGTCGTGGCTGCTGGCCGAAGAGGTCATCGATGCCGAGTGGATTGCAACGACTCGCGCCGCCCACAAGCGGGAGATCGAGAGGGGAGTCGAACATATGATGACCGCCCCCGATCCCGAACCCCGGACCGCCGCTGAACTCCATGATGTCTACGCCCCGTCACCCCCGGTCTGGAACGCCCTCCCCCCCGAACAGGGACCGGAACGCCGATTCGTCGATGCGATCTCCGAAGGTCTGCGGCAGGGGATGGAGCACAACCCTTCCCTGATCATTATGGGTCAGGACGTGGCCGGCTACGGAGGGGTCTTCAAGGTGACCGAAGGGTTTGCCGAAACGTTCGGCACCGAACGAGTACGGAATACTCCCCTCTGCGAAGCGGCCGTTATCGGAGCAGGGCTTGGCCTTGCGATTCGCGGCATACCGTCGGTTATCGAAATGCAGTTTGCCGACTTCGTCTCCGAAGGGTTCAACCAGATCATCAACAACCTGGCGAAAACCCACTACCGCTGGGGAACACAGGTGAACGTCACCATCCGGATGCCGACCGGAGGGGGGGTAGCCGCAGGCCCGTTCCACTCGCAAAGTGATGAAGCCTGGTTCACACATGTCCCCGGTCTGAACGTTCTCTTCCCCTCAACGCCGTACGACGCAAAGGGACTGATCGCCGCCGCCCTCCGGGAACCGAATCCGGTCATGTTCTTCGAACACAAATATCTCTACCGGAGCGCGCGCGGTCCGGTGCCGGAGGAATACTACACGCTCCCCATCGGCTCGGCCCGCATTGCGCGAAGCGGAACCGGCGGAACGATCATCACGTGGGGGATGGGCGTCGGCTGGGGAATTGAAGCGGCCGGACGTTTTCCCGAGTATGATCTGGAAGTGGTCGATCTGCGAAGCCTTCTCCCCTGGGACCGGGAGACGGTCTTTGCATCGGTCAGGAAGACGGGACGTGCCTTGATTCTGCATGAGGCGACACTGACCGGAGGATTCGGCGGAGAGATCGCTGCGGTGATCGGGGAGGAACTTTTCGGCGAACTGGATGCTCCGGTGATGCGATGCGCCTCGCTGGACACGCCCGTTCCGTTCAACAAAGGACTGGAAGAACAGTTCATGGCAAAGAGTCGGTTAGGAGAATCGGTACGGCGCTTGATGGAGTATTGAGGAGGGCAGGATAACTGTTGGAGAGAAGCTTCAATGATCCGTTCGGTCCCGCGGATTCGTCCCGTTCTTCACCTCATCTCCGTCGCTCACTCCGTCGTCGTCCGAGTCGCTCTTGTTCGGATCGGTGCCGTGCGTCAGGACTTCGGCCCGGTCGGTCAGACCGTCCGCGTCGGTATCGACCTTCAGGGGACTGGTGTGATATCGCTCGATTTCATCCCGATCCGAAAGTAAATCTCCGTCAGTATCAACTTTCAGCGGATCGGTATGGTGACGGTTCACTTCGTCGAGGTCGCCCAATCCGTCTCCGTCGCTGTCGGCCTTCAGCACATCCGTACCGTACCGGGTGATCTCCTCGCCGTCGCTCAGACCGTCTCCGTCGCTGTCGGCCTTCAGCGGATCGGTGCCGTACATGTCCGCCTCGTCTTCATCGTTCAACCCGTCTCCGTCGCTGTCGGCCTTCAGCGGATCGGTCAGCCGACTGTTGATCTCCACCCCGTCGTCCAGTCCGTCTCCGTCGCTGTCGGATGAATACGGATCGGTGCCGATCGACTTCTCGAAACTGTCCGTCAGCAAATCTCCATCACTGTCGATCTCCCTGCCGAACGTGTAGACCACGCCGGAGCCGATGCTCCAGAAGTAGTCGTTCCCTCCGTCGATGTTCGGATTCAGCGCATCGGACAGACCGATGTAGTTTGCCGCCTGAAATTCGACGGTGATATTTTTTGATAGTCTCAGTCTGGCACCGAAACCGGCCGGGATCGCAAAGTACGCCCCGGCAAGGTCCTCGCGCGGAGCGGTCGGCGACGGGAAGGTGGTTTTCCCGTCGGTCGTGTCGGCATTGTAGATAACCACACCCGCGCCGAGAAGCAGATAGGGACTGAGGAGATTCTCTTTCCACGGAATGAAGTTGAGCCGGAAGTCGATCGGAACGGCTGTGCCGTCCACGTTAAGGAGATTGAGATTCTCCTGTCTGTCCACGTAGTGAAGGAAGCCGCCGCCGAACTCCGCGTGCCACTGCGGCTTCCACGCATAGCGAACGAAACCCCGAATTCCCCAGGAGGGATTGACCTCGCTCCCTTCGGTAACCGCGATCGTCGTCCCTCCCAGAATCCCCGTCCCCCAGCGATACTCCTGAGCCGTAGCGGAAGCCGACACCCCACCGAGCAGCAGGAAGGTATGGACAAGAAGGGATCGCAATCGTGCCATAATCTTCGGACTACAGAAGCTGAAGCAGATCTCGTCGTTCGATCAGGATCAGGCCGATCCAGAGAACCGCACCGAACGAGGTCGGAATGGTCAGGTTGTCGTCAATCGAACTCCCCCCTTCGCTCAACGCCTCCACCACCATACCGACCACCGAGGCGACCGCACCGACGACCATGAACTCCCAGGTCGCACCGGAAAGATACGCCACAATCGCGACCGCCACGAAGGCCGTCAGAAGGAATGCCATGGATCCTTCGACACTTTTCTTCAGGAACTTTCGCTTGCCGAACCTTCTGCCGTACAGTGCCGACGCGCTATCGCTGATAATAAGAACGGCAAAGGAGGTAATGGCAATAATTTTCGGAAAGATCGCAACGCAAAGACATGCCGAGACAAGGACGTAGGTGGCTCCGTTCACCTGAGGATGGACTCCGGTTTCGTGGGGACGGAGGAGCAGACCGAAGATCCGGCGGAACCGGATTTCAAAACCGGGAAAGAAACGGCGGAGAACTTCGATCGCAACGGCGACAACGGTCATCACGATAAGGATCATGAGGGCCGTCTGTCGCGAAATGAACCAGTAGATGACCGGGACACCAAGAGAGCTGAGATGGATCAGCTTGCGCCGGACCTCGTTCAGCATCGAAATCTGCCCCGGTTTTTCCCGGGGCTGCTCATCGATTCCCGTTCGTTCCTTGATTGCAGCCATTCATGCCGTTGATGAAAGAAGACATCCGCTCCCGACTTCCCGTCAAGAGCGGGCGCAAGGTACGGAATTACGAAATCATAACAGAGTCGGGGGTCAAGACAAGAGTTGAGGGCCGCGAAGCCTCTTTCGACTCCCGACCCTCGACTCTTGACTCTCGACCTTCCGAAAACATCAAGGGCCGCGAAGCCGCCTTGCAACTCCCGACCCCCGACTTTTCTCTTGACTCTTGACCCTCACAACTCCTGACTCCCCACCCTCGACATCCCGAAAGCATCGAGGGCCGCGAAGCCGCCTTGCGACTCCCGGCCCTCAATTCTTCTCTTGACTCCCGACTTTTCTCTTCCTATCCCTCTTTCTCATTCGAAACCGTCGGCGATCCGCTCTCGCCGATCATTCCCTCCTCGGAAGCCAGGCGCGCTTGCAGCATTCGTTTCACCTCCACCGGCGGCAGCTCTTCCCCCTTGACAATCATCTCGATCTCATCGGCGTCGAGCGTCTCCCGTTCCATCAGCAGGACCGACATGGTATGCAGAAGCTTTTCGTGCTCCTTGAGCACCGACTTGGCCAGACTCATCCCTTCGTCGACGATCGTCCGCACTTCCTTGTCGATCATCTCGGCAGTCGCCTCGCTGATGTCCTTGTGGACGGCGAAATCGCGCCCGAGGAAGACCTCTCCGTCGCCGGAGGAATAGTTGATCGGGCCAAGTTTTTCGGACATGCCGAGTTCGCAGACCATCTGTCGGGCCATCTGCGTCACCATCTTGATGTCTCCCTGAGCGCCGCTGGTCAGATTACCGAAGACAAGCAGTTCGGCTGCCCGTCCGCCGAGGGCCATGGCAATCTTCGCCTCGAACCATTCTCTGGAACGCGAATGCTTGTCGTCTTCCGGCAGGAAGTGAGTGACGCCGAGCGCACGACCGCGCGGAATAATCGTCACCTTGTGAAGGGGATCGCCGTGCGGAACGAACTTGCCGACGATGACGTGACCGCACTCATGGTAGGAGGTCATCTTCTTCTCCTCCTCGGTCATCACCATCGTCCGCCGTTCAAGTCCTAACATCAGCTTGTCCTTGGCCATCTCGAAATCATACATCGTCACCCGGTCGCCGTTGCGGCGTGCGGCAAAGATGGCCGCCTCGTTACAGAGGTTAGCCAGATCAGCTCCGCTGAATCCGGGGGTCGCCTTTGCGATCGCCTCCAGATCGACATTCTCGGCCAGAGGGAGCTTCCGGGTATGGACCTTGAGAATCCCCTCACGTCCGCGACGATCCGGAAGGTCGACGACGACCTGGCGATCGAAGCGTCCCGGACGAAGGAGAGCCGGATCAAGAACATCGGGTCGGTTGGTGGCGGCAATGATAATCACGCCGGTATTCGGCTCGAACCCGTCCATCTCCACCAGCAAGGCATTCAGCGTCTGTTCCCGCTCGTCATGGCCCCCTCCGAGACCGGCTCCCCGCTGGCGGCCGACGGCGTCAATTTCATCGATAAAAACAATGGCGGGGGCCACTTTCTTGGCCTGTTCAAACAGATCACGCACACGACTTGCGCCGACACCGACGAACATTTCCACAAAGTCCGCACCGGAGATCGACAGGAACTGCACACCGGCCTCACCGGCAACCGCCTTGGCCAGCAACGTCTTTCCGGTTCCGGGTCTGCCGAGCAACAGCACACCTCGGGGAATCTTCGCCCCGAGCCGCTGGAACCGTCCCGGATCGCGAAGGAACTCCACGATCTCCTGCAGCTCTTCCTTGGCCTCCTCGGCACCGGCAACGTCGGCAAACGTCACGCGGGGGGAAGTTTCGCTCAGCATTTTCGCGCGCGATTTACCGAAGCTGAAGATGCCGCGGGTTCCGGCCCCCTGCATCCGGCGGAAGAAGAAGATCATCACGGCGATCAGAATCAACCAGGGGAAGAAGGTCAGCAGAAAGCCCCACATGAACCCGTCCCCCTCATCAATCACGATCTCTCCGGAAATCTTCTGATCCCACGCCCCCAGCACCTCATCGGAGACGGGAGGAAGTTCGGTGAAGATATGCTCGGTCTTTTGTGTCTCTCCGCTTCTTCCGGCGATCCTCACCTCCATCGCCTCGGCAAGTCTCCCCTGAAACTCCCAGTTGTTATCCTGGGATTTGATGAACTTGGCATCCTTGATAACCTCAGCATCCAGCAGACGCTGGAACTCGTCGTAGCTGATCGGCACCGCCTGGGACGAACGCTGGCCAACAAGCATCAGAATCAGCAGGAACCCGGCAATAATTACCAGCCAGGCCACCACCG
>CBFGQN010000086.1:0-10402 GCA_965650895.1 uncultured Ignavibacteria bacterium
ATGTGGGTGGAAGGGAAGGAGGGAGCATACCGATTGCTCGCCGCATGGCCGGTCTGCAAGTGGTCCGGAACGCTCGGACCGAAGTTGCGGGAAGGAGACCGGCAGAGTCCCGAGGGATTCTACAGCGTCACTCCGTCACGTATGAATCCGGAGAGCAACTACCATCTTGCGTTTGATATCGGCTATCCGAACGAATACGACCGAAGCTACGGACGGACCGGCAGCGCGATCATGGTCCACGGTATCTGCGCTTCGCTCGGATGCTTTGCGATGACCAACGAGGGAATCGAGGAGATATGGAGACCGGCCGAAGCCGCCCTTGAAGGGGGACAGCCCTTCTTTCAGGTCCACATCTTCCCCTTCAGAATGACTGACGAGAACATGGAGCGTCACAAGGAGTCGGAGTGGATCGGCTTCTGGAAGAATCTGCACGAAGGCTACGACCGGTTCGAGCGGGATCGTCGTCCTCCGGAAGTCTCGGTGGAGGAGGGACGCTATGTCTTCAGATAGAAAGAGGGAGATCCGCGTCGTTGTCCCTACTCCGGATCTTCCTCACCCGTCTCCTCTTCCTCCCGAACGACGCTCGTCATCTTCCAGCGCATCTCCTCGATCTTCTTTTCATATTCTCCCCGCCGCTCCGGCTTCAGTCTGGCCAGCATCTGATAGGCTTTGATCGCCTGCCGGTAGGCCCCCTGCTGCGCAAGAATTCCGGCGAACGTATCGCTGACGATCGAGGGCTCGAAGGCCGGACTCTCCGATTCCGGCTCCTCCCCTTCTACAATCGGTATGCGGGCCGTTTCCAGTCGACGGGCAAGTTCTTCCAGCGGCGTCATCGACTGGAGCGGTTTCTCCGGAAGCACTCCGCCGAGTCCCTGTGTCGGAGCCTGTGCCGCGATCATGGGGACCTCCGGCATTGTGGGGGGAGGAGTAGAGGGGAGGGCTTCTTCCTCGATCAGACTTTCCGGCTCCGCCGGCTCGGCTGAGGGGAGCTCCGGTTCAGGAGGAGGAGGAGTGACGAGAGGAGCGATCTTCAGCTTCGGCTCGTCACGACGAAGCGGGGCGAATTCAAGCCCCGGAATCAGCCGAAGATTGCTGCTCCTGAGGCGGGAAATTCTGGTGCCGGAATGGATCGAGAGCTCCACCGGTTCGTCCGTCTTTCTCGGATTTGATTCCACTCCCTCTTCAGCTTCGGCCACTCTTTCGGTCTCCGGCGCACGTTCCACCTTCTCCTCGGTCTGCTCTTCCCTTTCCTCTTCTTCCTTCGCCTGCTCATTCCCCCTCAGGGAAACGTCGTCATCACGCCCCTTCTCTTCTTCGGCTCTCCTCTCTTCCGTTTCCGTCTCTGCCGGTTCCTCAACTTCCACAGCATCTTCCCGGCGGTCTTCCGGTTCGGAAACGAACAGGGATGGAACTCCCTCTTCATCCGACGCATCCGGACGCAGGGGATCGGAACCGAGGTCAATGAAGAAGGGGAAATCATAGGAGAACGACTCCTCTTCCTCCATCGGATCCTCCTCTCTGGTCTCCATCTCCTCCTCAACCCCGACAGGCTCCAGCGTAACGTCCACTTCAATGGAGAACTCCCGTTTGCCGGCAAAGTCCTCGCCGACCCGATCCTCCCGCACCACTTCCTCTTCTTCGAGCGAGTCTTCTCCCTTTTCCGATCCGGCCTCATCCGGAAGGGCTACTTCCTGAATCTCAGCGGATACATCCTCACCGGAAGGGGAATCGATCACGTCGGAATGTTCCTCGGGGACTTCCTCCGGGACTTCGCCCGGAACGACTTCCGGCTTGCCGGTCTCCTCCTCCTGGGATTCAAACGAAGGCGGTTCCTCCTGTTGCGACCCGGACTCCCGGGAACGTTCTGCGGATACCGGAGCGGCCTGGTCGGCATCTTCCCCCCGCATCTCCCTCCGGATCACGTCGCAGAAATTGCGCAGCCCCTCCGCCCCTGTCCGGCGATATCCGTCCTCAAGCACGTTCAGCGCCCGCTCCGGTTGCCCCAACATCAGATAGGCCTGGGCCAGCACGGCATAGCCGGAAATGTTTTCCGGGAAATAGACCAGTCCGAACTTGCATAGTTCGGCTGCCCCGTTCACTTCGCCGACTTGCAGAAGTTGTTCGGCCTCAACCGGAAAGAAACGGCTCGGCGAGCGCCGACGCCCCTGTAGATCGTCTGTATTCATCGATGATAACTGCATGGAATCGGGCGGAAGATAGTGAATGGGGAGGGATGAAGCCAGAGGTCTGCGTGCTGCGGGATGAATGTCGCGGAGAATCCCGCACGGCATCGGATCCGTGTCGATCCCGTCCGATCCGCGTCATCCGTATACTATTGCCGATAACGTCCCGGGAAACGGTACACGGATCGAACGGATTTGACGGATCGACACGGATGGTAGCCGGGGACGTTTTGTCCTCAGTCCCCCGAAACGAGAACGGACCTCGAATCGGAGAACGTCTCCCCCTCGATCCGGAGGATGTAGATTCCCCGGGGCACTCCTCGTCCGGCCTCGTCGCGGCAGAACCACCGATCCCGGTACTCTCCCTCTTCCATCTCCGCATCCACCAGCAGGGCCACCTGTGCGCCGAGCGTGTTGTAGACGGCAATCCGAACGTGCTGCGACCTGTTGATGTCGTAACGGAATTCCGCTTTATCGGAGGCGGGATTCGGATAGAGTGAAGTAAAGCCGGAGCGATCGGAAGAAGAGCCTCCTTCGCGAACCGACGAGACGAACTGCGGATAGAGCCGCTTGAATCCTTCCCACAGACTGTCGGCAAGGGCAATGTCGCTCGGCTCGTTCCAGTCGCTCAGGTTCGTGTCGACGATGCCGAAATCCGGAGCCCGCATTGCCTCACCGTCGATAACATCAAAGAAGGGATCCGGACGATTCCGGTCGCCGTATCCGTTGCGGTGGCAACTGAGCGCACATGTGTTCGGCATACCGTCGGGCGATGTGTTCCGATAGGTCAGGGTTGCCTGGGGGGAGAGGACAAGATCGCTGTGATCGGAGAACTCGTGATGCCCGTTCAGGCCGAATGAGGCGACCTTCGTGTAGTGACAGTTGACGCACTGGCTGTGCTGCTGCAAGTGCCCGGTGTGAAGGTTGTATTCCTCTCCGTCTCTCCTGTCGGTAATCGCAAACGAACTGTGGCAGCCGGAGGAGACGCATCCGTCTCCCCTTTTCAGCGAGTACCAGTCCCGGTTCAGCATGTAGGGCTGATCGGTATTGTTGTGGACGGTGTGGCAATCATAACAACCGTTCGGGAAGACATGGCCGGTATAGTGGCGCGAGCGGACGTAATCCTGTCCGGTCTGATGATGCTTCTTCGCGCTGACTCCGTCCGGCCAGTAGCTTCCGTCCCCCACCGGATCACGCACGAAATCCCGAAGATCACGTCGCGGACGATACGGCTCCGAGGCATCGTCATCGTAGGGGAACTCGTGGACCCCCTCACTGCTCATGTGCCGGTTGTGACACTGATTGCAAAGGTCCAGCTTCCGGTCGGTCCAGTACGTCGAGCTCTCGTTCTGATCCCAGTACTTCGGAGAGATTACCTCGTGAATCTCCCGGTTTTCGGGATCGGCGACATGCTCCGAGCCGGGACCGTGACAGCTTTCGCAACCGATCGAGACGTTGATGTCCCGAAGAGCCGAATCTCCCCCCGCCGACGCGGTCCACGTCGCCTCCCAGTGAGTCGGTCCCCTCCCCGTATCAATCCTGTCGACCCGGAAGGGGTTGACGTGACATCCGGCACACCGGGTATCCCACGAACGATCCATAAAGGAAGGATCATCCCACGCAAGAAGCGAGAGCCGGTCGGTTGCAGAATCGTAGAGGACCCACTGATCGAGGTCGAAGAACCGGACATCACCCCCTCCGCCGGTGTCGCGATAGGCAGGGAGAACATACTGGAACGGCAGGACGTACCAGCTTCCGTTGATAACGGTGATGTAGCGCTGGAGCCAGCCGTTGCCGCCGAAGACGTAGGCGATCTCCATCCAGTCGGTGGAATCCCCCTCCTCCCCGCTCAGCTTCAACCGGGCCCGATAGGCCGTGCCGTCGTGCCGCAATTCCGCCGTGACCGTATCGCCGGAGCCTCCCCGGACTCGCGAATCTTTATGGGTAAAGACCGCATCGCTGCGGAACAGGTCATCGATTGCGACGGTTGCCGGGGTCGGTCGCCGGTGGGCATTGGCATGCATCGTCTCCATGAAGGCATCTTTCCCCTGATAGAGGTCGTTCCGCTTGTCTGCGTGGCATCCCGATTGCAGACAGGTCTGCCGGCCGACATACTCCCCCTCGGGAACCACCTGACGGGATTCCGTCGTCAGAACGACAAGGCCGGAAAGAAGAAGAACGGCTGTAAAGAGAAGGAAGCGGGCGCTTCCGAAAAATCCGGAGCTCGGCATCATACATTCATCGGAAAATACATTGACCCCTAATGACTTTTTGCAGCGACAAATGTTACCGACGCAACGGTTGAATAGCAGACGATTACATCAAACCGGCAGAAAGAGGGGGCCGTGAGGAAAATGTTCAATTGGACATTTTCAATATTTCGCTCCGAGCCGGACCCGACACAGAACGGCCATGCCCGGATATACCGGGCATGGCCGCTCTTCTCCATTGGGAGGATAGGGTGAGACGTGAAACGATCTTTCGGGGACTATCGACCGATAACGACCGGGAAGACTTCCTTCTTCCCTCCCCGTTCCAGCGTGATGAAGTAGAGTCCCGACGCCAGTCCGCCTGTCTCCAGTTCCATACTGTGCGTTCCGGCATCAAGTTTCCGCTCCATCAGATCCCGAATGATCGCTCCTTTCGTATCGACCAGGCGCAGACGGACATCCGCTCCGGTCTCCAGATGCAATCCGATCATCGACCGGCCGCGGGCCGGGTTCGGGTAGACCTGCAGGACATTGCCGACTCCGGCTTCCTCTGCTACCGATGACAGATCACTGTTGGTGACGCTGACGACGGTGTTGGTCATCACCGGCTCGTTGTAGTCGAAGTAGATCGAGGCCCGATTCGCAATCTCCGTCAACGGACCCAGCCCCCGCTTCAACCGCACTCGGTACTTGAAGTATCCGTGACTCCCCACCTCGCTCGCTCCGCTGTCCGGTAGCAGGATGTTCTCGAAACGCCACTCCAGCTCCCCATGGCCGCTGATCGAAAACTCGTACCCATGACTCGACGCTCCCAACTCGATGCTCGCCACTTCCAGAAGGTCCACACCCAGCGTATCGCGCACCACCACACGGAAGGCCGTGTCGTTCCCCGTGTTCTGGAACCGCACCATGTACGTCAGCACCGAGTCGTTCGGCAGAAGCGTCTCGTAGCCGAGTTCGCCGAGTTCGCGGTGGGGCGTCACGCGGATGTCGTTCGGGTCATACGAAGTCCGCACCTCGGTGCAGCTGGAGTCGAGGTTATCGCTCAGCAGCCGGTCGTCATCCCGCTTCTCGAAGTTCGCCTCGGCGAAGGCGCAGAGGGTTTCTCCCCGCTGGATGGTTGTCGGGATGTTGAGCGTGACGGTGATCACCAGATCCTCGCCGACATCGAGTCGGGTGAAGTCCCATTCGAGGATGTTACCGTTCTGCCGATCAGGTGTGGCGGTAGCCGCACGCAAATCGAGTCGGTCGTCATAGGTGAAGGCAAGGGAACCGGAGGCCGGTTCGGTGCCGACGTTGCGGCAGAGGACCGTGTAGACGATGCCCCGTCCCGGGCGGGCCAGACCGCTCGCCACACTGGTCTGGACATCATAGATGCCCGGAATCATGTCCGTGCCGAAATCGATCCCTTCCACCTCGGATCCGGCCGTTGCCAGAGTAACGCTCTGCGATGCAGTGCAAGGGGCAACCCAGTGTCGCTTCACCGCAAGTTCAGCCGTATACGTGCCGACCGGAATGAACGTGCTGTAGATCCCCTGCGCATCGGTCGTCGCATAGTAGGAACCGGGCTGGAACTCTACCAGTTCACCCGCCAGTCCGACCTCTCCCTGTCCCCTTGAGCAATCCCGATCCTCATCCATATACACCGTACCGGAAACTCTCCCGCACTCTCCTTCCCTACAGAGTCGGGCGATGTTCGAGAGAGGGATGCCGCACGAAGACCGGTAGGTTCCGTAGGTGAAGAGTTCATCCTCATAGTTCACCATGCCGAACATTCCCATCTCGTAGTCATCCGACGACAGGGCGGAGACCGGGAACCACTCACCGGCGGAGAGCCGCCAGACGAGTGTTCTCAGAGGTGCTTTCGATCCTCCTTCGCGCACGGCCACATATAACGCACCGTTGTGGGAGATCATCGGCGGATTGAATTGCACCAGATAGGAATTGGGATCTATCGGGGTGATCCCCGACGGAGTCCAGATGCTCAGCCGGTTTGTCGCTTTCCCCTGCAACTGCACCAGGACCAGACCTCCCTGATGGGGCGTGATCCTGTAGACGGTACCGTCGGGAGGATTGGTCACAGAAACAACCTGGTCATTGGTGATCTCGGCAAGGAACGAAGCATCAGCCGAAGCTCCCACATTGGTAAACGAGCCGGCCATATAGAGTTTTCCGTCGAGGAGAGCCAGATCCTTCACCGTCCCCAGAGCCCCCTTGTGAACATCCGTCCAGCCCGTCCCGTCCCACCTGGTCACGATACACTGCCACCTCATCCCCTGCTGGTCGCGGTTGTAGCCGAGTACGTAAAGTCCGTCGTCATACACCTCCATATCGAAGACGCCCCACATATCGTGTCCGGGGACGCCCGACCAGCCGGAGCCGGTCCAGCGGATCAGTCCCTGCGAGTTCGGTACGTTGGGAAGATCCATCGGCATACCGGCAATGTAGATCTCTCCATGGTAGGCAGCCATTGCCTGCCCGGCGGAATCAAATTCATTGTGTGATGCAAGAGTAGTCCAGTACGATCCGTTCCACCTCGAGAGAGAACTTCCCCCCTCCCAGTTCCAGTCAGCATCGGTGTTATGATAGACATACAGGTCATTCCCCATCACGACAGCCCCCTTTCCGCCGCCGGATATACCGTCGCCGGGAGAGAGCCAGACGTCGTTGCCGGTACAGCCGGGATGCTTCGTCAGATCTTCCACCGCTATTTTCCATCGCTGTACGGCGTTGACCGAAGGGTCTCCCGCCAGTTCCGCCCGCACCTCCACATCCACCTCTCCGGCAACGGTCGGGTTCCAGGTGACCAGTCCGCTCTGCTCGTTCACCTTCATTCCGGTAGGGCCGAAGCGAAGCGCATACTGTACCGGACTTCCGTCACTCGCCTCCGCCAGTGCGCTGTAATTGTAGACGACGCCTTTTGCCCCCTTCGCCGCCGTCTCGCCCGGGGCGTAGGGCGTAGAGGTGAAGGTGATTGTCTGTCCCTGTCCCGCAACCGCCACAAGCATGGCGGCGCAGAAGCTCAGCAGAGAGAGTGCCGGATTTCTCCTTCTCCGGATCCTTCCGCCCCTTCCCGTTACTGTGTAATAAGCATTCATGATAACTCCATTGGTATTGATTTCAGGGTTAACTATCTATCGATCACACCGGCCTACCTGCCGATCACAATCGGTCGGCTCTCCCTCTTCCCGTCGCGATCGAGAAGGAGGAAGTAAGCTCCCGAAGGCAATCCGCGCACATCCAGTTCCACATGGTGTTCTCCGGCAGCCAGATTCGTTTCCAGCAGTCTGCGTACCTCCACCCCTTTGGCGTCAATCAGCGAAAGGTGTACCGACGACGCCTTGTCGAGTTGAAGACCGATCATCGATCGGTCGCGGGCCGGATTCGGGTAGACCCGCAACAGACTCTCCGCCACGCTCTCTTCAGCAACCGAGGAAGTGCCGCTGGTGACGCTGACGACGGTGTTGGTCATCACCGGCTCGTTGTAGTCGAAGTAGATCGAGGCCCGATTCGCAATCTCCGTCAACGGACCCAGCCCCCGCTTCAACCGCACTCGGTACTTGAAGTATCCGTGACTCCCCACCTCGCTCGCTCCGCTGTCCGGTAGCAGGATGTTCTCGAAACGCCACTCCAGCTCCCCATGGCCGCTGATCGAAAACTCGTACCCATGACTCGACGCTCCCAACTCGATGCTCGCCACTTCCAGAAGGTCCACACCCAGCGTATCGCGCACCACCACACGGAAGGCCGTGTCGTTCCCCGTGTTCTGGAACCGCACCATGTACGTCAGCACCGAGTCGTTCGGCAGAAGCGTCTCGTAGCCGAGTTCGCCGAGTTCGCGGTGGGGCGTCACGCGGATGTCGTTCGGGTCATACGAAGTCCGCACCTCGGTGCAGCTGGAGTCGAGGTTATCGCTCAGCAGCCGGTCGTCATCCCGCTTCTCGAAGTTCGCCTCGGCGAAGGCGCAGAGGGTTTCTCCCCGCTGGATGGTTGTCGGGATGTTGAGCGTGACGGTGATCACCAGATCCTCGCCGACATCGAGTCGGGTGAAGTCCCATTCGAGGATGTTACCGTTCTGCCGATCAGGTGTGGCGGTAGCCGCACGCAAATCGAGTCGGTCGTCATAGGTGAAGGCAAGGGAACCGGAGGCCGGTTCGGTGCCGACGTTGCGGCAGAGGACCGTGTAGGAGATGTCCCGGCCCGGACGGGCGATGCCGTTCATCACACTTGCGCGTATATCATAGATTCCGGGGGTTGATTGCAGGGCAAAGTCGACGTTATCGGCCTTGCTCCCGGCCGACGAGAGAATCACCGTCGGCGCGTCGTCCGGACAGGTTCTGTTCCAGTAGGCGACCGGGGCGACATCAACGGTATAGGTTCCGGTCGGTATCCAGAAGCCGTACTCCCCCTTCCCGTTTGTGGTAGTGTAATACGGACCGGGTTGCACTTCGATCACCCGTTCTCTCATCCACTTTTCCCCGCCATTCTGCCCACAGTTCCCGTTCCCGTCATGGAAAACGCTCCCCGATATTCTTCCGCAACTCTCCTCGTTGCAGAGACGGGCCACATGGTTGACTTCGCCGTTGCAGGATTCGGTAAACGGACCGACGGCGTAGAGCCCCCCCTCGTAGAGGCTGAAGGAACTGACTTCCCGGTTCAATCTGGAGACCGGATACCACTCCGTTCCATCCCAGCGCAGAATCACCGACTGCCACTGTTTTTCAGGATCTGCGGCACTGCTGTCGACGTGCGTTCCGGCCAGATACAACTCCCCTCCGTAGGAGATGGCCTTTGGTTCAAAAAGCACTCCCTTAAGGATCGTCTCCACTCCAGTCCACTCCGTCCCGTCCCACTTCATCAGCAGTTCGGATCGGGGAACCGGGTAGTTGCCGGTGGGACGAATCAGAAACAGATCATCCTCGTAGACGACCAGCCCCTCTGAAGGGGAGAGATCCCGGTCCCCCACGGCACTCCACTCCGATCCGTCCCACACGGCTACCCCTTTCGCCTCGACACCGTCGATTGACGTAAAGATTCCGGCGCAGTAGAGCTTGCCGTCGAAGGCGAGAAGATCGTAGATAAGCCCTTCAAGTTCTCCGACCTGCGTCCACTCCGTCCCGTCCCACTTCCTCACGGCATGGCGGCTATCGCCGGCCAGATAGTTAAGGCTCCCGGCAACGTAGAGTTCGTCGTTGTAGACTTCCATCGCAAGAACCCCACCATTCAGCGCTCCGGTTTCCACCACCTCCCACTCCGTTCCATCCCATCGCGCCAGACCGCTGTTGCTTGTCGGAGGATCACTCAAGCCCTTGAAGTAGCCGCAGATATAGAGTGCTCCGTCGTACTCGATAAAATCCTTCGGCGGCTGCCCGGCCTCGAACCGGGTGACGTCGCTCCAGAAATTTCCGTTCCAGAGCGAGACGACATAATCGGGCAGGCCGATATTCGCAGGTTCCCGCCGGATAACGTAAAGGCCGTTTTCATTCACCAGCGAAGCGACCCCCTGGTGAGGAAGCCCTTCATCCATCGGCACCCACGTCTCGTTGTCGCCGCACGGGGCAAGATCAATGGAAGAGGGAGTGCCGGAGGAGAGGGAGACATTGATCCCCCATCGCTGCGTCTGCGAGACGGCCGGATTGTCCATCAGACTGGCCTTGACCTCCACCATGTAGAGTCCCTGTCGGGTCGGTGTCCACGTAAGTGCTCCTTCCCTGCTCACCCTCATGCCGGCCGGACCGAAGCTGAGACGGTAGAGGATGGCGCCTCCGTTGCCGGATGCCGCTTGAACAGTGTAGAGATATTCTTCCCCCACACTCCCTTCGGCAGTGGTTTTGCCGTCGGGAACGGGACTGGAAGAGAAGGTGATCGTCTGTGCCTCGGCCTATACCGCGGCCCTGGTGGCCACATCGCAGGCCGGCCCGCGCGCCCGCGCCACGCTGAACCGGCTGGTCACCGCCAGCTACGTCGTGGCAGCCGGCATGTTCCTCGTCGGGGCGGTGTTTCCCCAGG
>CBFGQN010000087.1:0-10370 GCA_965650895.1 uncultured Ignavibacteria bacterium
CGGGCACCTTCGCCGACAGATGTCTGGTCAGCACCTCTCCTCCGGCCCGAATCGTGTCGGTTCCGTCGAGTGGAAGGGTCATCCCTTCTCCTCCGGCACTCATATCCATGAAACGCTGCATTGCCTCTTTGATGCGGCTGCCGTCCCACGCCTCGGCTATAATGTACGTGGTGACGGTTTTGCCGGAACGGCTGATCGATTTTTTCAGTACGATCCGTTCCAGAATACCGGTGTCGCTCAGCGTGTCGGCCTTCACACGTTTCCACTTCCCCTTGCCGGTCATGTACGACCGGACGCCGTAGGCCGCCCCCCAGTACAGATTATCCGACGGCTCCTGTCCGTTCCCGAGTTTCTTTCCGACAGGAACGATGCCCTGATTCTCGTTGTCGCAGAGAGCTACGATCACGTGGACGATGATCGGTCGGCCGCTATCGGCATCCGCTCTCACCCGTGCCTGTACCTCTTCATGTGTGGCCGCAGAGAGGACAATGCTGTCGGGGGGAGCCGGGGATGGAGGAGAGGGGACAAAGCGGGCGTGGGGCGGATCGGTGAGCGACCGATCGGGTGTCCCGAACAGGAGGAGGAAGAGGATTATCGGAAGGAGATGGGACATTGTGGAGTAGTGAAAAAAATCAAAAGGCAAAATTCAAAAAATGAGCAGGGGCTTGTCGATAATCGGTTTATGAATTGACGGATGCCGTGTTATCCGATAAGGAGTTCGGCGATCTGGACGGCGTTGGTGGCGGCCCCTTTGCGAAGATTGTCGGCGACCACCCACATGTTCAGCGTCATTCCCTGTGACGGGTCCTTCCGGATGCGGCCGATGAAGACCTCGTCGCGGTTCTCCGC
This sequence comes from uncultured Ignavibacteria bacterium, assembly GCA_965650895.1. Lineage (GTDB taxonomy): Bacteria > Bacteroidota > Ignavibacteria > OLB7 > OLB7 > JAGWAZ01. The sequence continues at coordinate 850 of CBFGQN010000087.1, forward strand.
GTCGAGAATCGTCGGGTAGAGGTCGTTGGCCGGATCGTCCATCACAACGATTCCCGGGGCGCGTTCAAGCGTCTTGCGGGCCTGCGAGACCGAAATCTGCTTCTCGCATTCCACGTTGACCGATTCGCCGTGCGCTCCGGTTGTCGGAATGCGGACGCAGGTAACGGTGATCGGCAGGCGGGGCAGTCCCATGATCTTGCGGGTCTCGTTCATCATCTTCAACTCCTCCTCGGTCGAATCCTTCCCTTGCAGAAACGAGTGGAAGATGGTGTTGAAGGCGGCCTGTCGGGGAAACTTCGGATGTTCCGGCTTCTTCCCTTTCAGCTCGGCCATCAACTGATCGACCCCCGACTGTCCCGCACCCGCAACCGATTGATAGGTGGAGACGACGACGCGGCGCAGACCGAACTTGTCGTGGAGCGGCTTCAGCGCTACGACAAGTTGTATGGTGGAACAGTTCGGGTTGGCGATGATCCCCTTGTGCTTGAAGGTCTCCTCCGGATTGACTTCCGGAACTACCAGAGGAACTCCTTTCTCCATTCGCCACGCACTCGAGTTGTCGATGACGACCGTTCCCGCCTCGGCTGCAATCGGCGCGAATCGCCGGCTCGTCTCCCCTCCGGCGGAGAACAGAGCGATGTCGATCCCCTCAAACGAATTCTCGTCGAGTGCTTGTACCGTATGCACTTTCCCCTTGAACTTCAAACGTTTCCCCGCCGAGCGTTCCGAGGCGAGAAGCGTGATCCGGTCGAGCGGAAAATTCCGCTCCTCCAGAACGTTCAACATGGTCCGGCCGACAAGTCCGGTGGCTCCGACAACTGCGAGAGAAAGAGACATGAAATCGTTCCGCTGTTTGCTGTTTCCGTTATGCAAAAAGAAAAGGCGCGGGGATCCGCGCCTGAAAAGATACGCCCCTTTCGGAAAAGCGTTACTCCGGGACAACCTCTTCGGAGACCGGGGTCAGGAGCAGACCCGATCCGTCGGGACCGCGCGAGAGGAAGATCGTGTATGTCGCTCCGGGCTTGAGCGTGACGTTGTTCTCGGTGTGGATCACCGTCCCGGCTTCGTTCAGCAGGCTGATGCTCAGTCCGCTCCCTGCCGTTGCGTTGAATGACTGCGCCAGCGGATCGGGGGCTTCGCCGTATGACATCTGCGGACTGACGTCGCCGTTGATCCGGATGCGGAGCTCTTCGGTTCTGTTGGTTCCGTAATCGCCGTGGAAGAACCGGAGTCCGGCTTCTCCCTGCGGCGGGGCCGGAACCCGGTCGAAGATCGTCACGGCCTGCGCCTGTCCCTGAGCGAACGGTCCGTAGGCCACGACGGTGTAGCGTCGGTTGGACTGGATGGGGAACTCCACGCGCGGGACCAGAACCGTCTGCGGCTGTATGCCGCCGGGATTCGACGGATCGGTCACTTCTATCCGATACGGCAGTGCGGTGTAGAGGAATGTGCTGAGGAAGAAATATCCTTTCTGCGATTCCTCCTCCGGGGCTCCGAGCGGGGCAACCTGAATCGTGGCATTTCGCTGACCTGGAAAATTCCGTCTGAAGTTATCGGGAAAGTCGCCGCCGTACTGCTGGTCATACAACGTCAGATCAAGTGTGGAATCACCACTGCTGACGATGTTCACAAACTTCAGTGCAAGAAGTTCGAAGGGGAGGGGAATATAGCCGTAGAGTTCGGTCAGCGGATCGTATCGACTGTCCTGCAGAATGCCGAGGAAAATCATTCGCTCGTCGCCGAGCGGACGGAGTTTCCCACCGAGGACAAGCGTGACGACCGCATCTCCCGAAAGAAGAATATCGGCAACATCGAAGATGACCCGTCCGCTCGTCGACTCGGTAACGGTCCGTCCGCCGTCGATAAATCCGGCTCTTCTGGTAAAGATTTCGGTGGTGTCGCCGTATGCCAGGTCTTCCACCACGGGAGGCTCATCGGCGAACTGTACATCTACCGTCGGGGCGCCGACGGCAAGGTTGACGATCCGGTAGCGGACGTTGCTGTTGCCCGGCTTGTTCGTCGGGTCGTCGGCCGTCACCAGAATACGATGATCGTCCCCTTCGCGGTAGAGATAGGCCGTGTGATAGGTCCCTTGCGGCAGCGTGATCGTCGTCGTCGCCACGGGAGTCCCGCCCGGAAGTGTAAAGGCAAGTTCGCTTGTCCCCGTATCGACCGGCCAGAACTGGGCTTCGTAGACTTTTTCCGGATATTCAAAGAATCCGAGCGGCTGCGGAAAGACCGATTCTCCGTTGACCGTGATGTCGACCGGATCGAGATTCGGGTCGGCGATCACGAATCGCAGATAGGTCTGCTTGGCCGAATCGATGACGACGGGGGGACGGGTCGGAACGAACGGATCTTCCGGACAGCAGGAGATGAACCAGAAGGCCGAAAGGGAACACAGGGTCAGCGAAACAAGGGAACGGATCATCTGAACTCTCGTCGTGAATTGAATATCTGTCTGAATGTTGAAGGATTGCAAACAAAATAGAGACTCTTTGCAGAAACTCCATCAATTATCGTACCATTACCGGGATAAACGCAACCCGGGGATTCCGATGTCGAAGAAGCGGACGCGCTTTTCCTTCGGGATCTTTATCGTGATACTTCACTAAACAGAACATTGCATTGAATATGTGGTTACCAGCAGGCTTGCTCTCTCGAACGTTTTATCTGTCGATTCCACCGTTGTTCCTTCTGCTCTGCTTCGGCTCGCTTTCGGCTCAGTCGACGGTTGCCGGAGAGTGGGAGGGGGAAATCCTTCTTCCCGGCACATCCCTTGACTTGACGATCACGCTGGAAGAAAGAGGAGGGGAGTGGAGCGGAACGTACAGCATCCCGGTTCAGGGCGTCAACGACTTCCCGCTGGAGGATATAGGGATTGATCCGCCCGATATCTCTTTCGGACTTGGGGGAGGCATTCCCGGAAAGCCCTCCTTTTCGTTGAAGCTTTCGGAGGATGGAGCCTCCCTGGAAGGAAGTTTTATGCAGGGTGGGCAAACGTTCGGAGCGCGTTTCTCGAGGGAATCGGCCGATGAGGCGGCCGCCGTGCAGAAGAGTCTTGAGGAGCGGGTCGGAGAGATTCGAACATTGCTGGAGAAAGTCCGGGAAGACTTCAACATTCCGGGTATGAGCGTGGCGATCGTCAAGGGGGACAGTCTGTTGCTGGCAGAAGGATTCGGGGAACGGAACCTGGCCGAACATCTTCCGGTCACTCCCTCGACACTCTTTGCCATCGGCTCCACTACCAAGGCCTTCACCAGTGTGGTGATCGGTTCGCTGGCCGACGAGGGGAAGCTGGAGTGGGACGACCGGGTCATCGACCATCTCCCCGATTTTCGTCTGCACGACGAGTACGCGACGCTTCACATGACCGTCCGCGATCTTCTCACGCACGTTTCGGGACTCCCCCGGCACGACCTGATGTGGTACGGGTCGGATTTCAGTCGCGAGGATCTCTTCGCACGCCTCCGCCATCTGGAGCCGACGGCCGATCTGCGGGGGAAGTGGCAATATCAGAACCTGATGTTCATGACGGCCGGACTTCTGGCCGAGCGGGTGAGCGGAATGTCGTGGGAAGAACTGGTTCGCGAGAGGATCTTCAAGCCGCTCGGCATGGAGAATGCAAATTTCTCGGTCGACAGGATGCAGGAAAGCTCCGATTACTCCATCCCCTATGCCGAGGTGAAGGAGAAGAGTGAGAAGATCGATTTCAGAAACATCTCGGCGATCGGTCCGGCCGGTTCGATCAATGCCGGGGCGGACGAGATGGCCGCCTGGTTGCAGATGAATCTGAACGGCGGGGAGTACGGGGGGAAGCGGGTTATCTCTGCGGAAAATCTTGCCGTCATCCACTCTCCGCAGGTTGTCATACCCGGAGGTGGAGGAGTGCGCGGACTTCTGTTCAATCTTTACGGTATGGGATGGATGCTTAACGCCTACCGGGGACACCGGTTGATCCACCACGGCGGAGGGATCGACGGATTCGTCTCACACGTCGCCCTGCTGCCGGACGACGATATCGGCATGGTGATCCTGACGAATCAGCCGAGCGGTCTTCCGCAACTGGCGGTCTTCGACATCGCCGACCGGCTGCTCGGTCTTGAACCCTACGACCATCTGGCCACGGTTGCGGCGATGCAGGAGGCGACCGCCGGGGAAGAGGAGGAGGAAGAGGCGGATGATCCGATCAGAGTGAAGGGGACTAAGCCGACGTGGAATCCGGAAGAGTATGCCGGGGAGTATGAGCATCCCGCCTACGGTCGTATCCGGATCAAAGTTGAAGGGAAAAGACTGCTCGCCTCGTTTCACGGCGAGGAGCTTCCCCTTGTGCATTATCACTACGATGTCTTCCGTGCTTCGGCAGCAGAGGAAGATGATGCAGAAAGTGGAGCCGGCTTCCTTGTCTCCTTCCAGCCCGATCCGTCGGGTGGTATCGACGGACTGGAGGTGCCGCTGGAGCCGACGCTCGATCCTCTCGGGTTCGAGAAGCTCCCCTCGGCGCAGTTGCGTGATCCGGCCTACCTGCAACGATTTGCCGGAACCTACAATCTGCAGACGCAGAAAGCCGTGGTCGACGTTCGGGATTCCACGCTGAGCGTCACCCTTCCCGGTCAGCCCCGATACCGGCTCGAACCGGTCAGGGAGGTTGCCGGAACGTTCGCCGAGTTCGATCTGGCCGGCATGTCCGGTTTCCGCGTTCGTTTCGAGCAGGAAGGGGAAACGATCGTGCGGTTGCTCTTTTTGCAGCCGAACGGAACTTTTGCAGCCGAACGGGAAAAGTAGGGGCAAGAGGTTGTTACCGAATGGCATGGCCCGGTCCTTCGCAGGCGTCTCCGTACTTACTATTTTTGATGTTTTCGTGAAAGTCGGCGGGAGAGGGATTCTCCCTTTTTGCCGACACATCAATCAATATTATATCAACGTCAACATGAAGCGTTTTATCACGCCGCTCGTCGTCGGAGCCGCACTCCTCATAGCCGGATGTCAGGACAATGGAGGGGGGAAAGTCACATTGAAAGATCTGAACGACAGCGCCAGCTACGCCATCGGCGTCAACGTGGCGATGTCGCAGCTGAAGCCGAACCTGGATCAGGCCAAACAGCAGGGGATTGAGATCAACGGAGCCCTGGTTGCGGCCGCGATCCGGGATGTCCTGACCGACAGTGCCGGACAGGGAATCCTTCCCGATTCGCTCGTCCAGTCGGTGCTGATGCGCTGGCAGGAAGAGTTCATGTCGAAGAAGAAGGAGGAGAACAAGGCCTTCCTTGAGGAGAACAAGGGGAAGCCGGGCGTGCAGACGACGCCGAGCGGGTTGCAGTATATCGTTGTGGAGGAGGGGAGCGGCGAGTCGCCGAGCGAGACCGACTCGGTGGTGGTAAAGTACAAGGGGATGCTGACCGATTCAACCGTGTTCGATCAGTCGCCGGAAGGGGGAACCGCGACGTTCTATGCCGGCCAGTTGATTCAGGGCTGGCAGGAAGCGCTGAAGATGATGAAGCCCGGGGCGAAGTGGAAGCTCTTTATCCCGTCCGATCTGGCCTACGGCGATCAGGGGACGATGGGTATTCCTCCGGGAGCCACGCTGATCTTCGATATGGAGCTTGTCTCGGTCAAGAAATAGAAGTTATTGATCCGTTTACCTGTCCGGCGGAACCCGCCGGACAGGTTCCGGATTGTCATCGTGTATTATGAAGAAGCATTACAACGAACTATGAAAAGGAACCTGAAGATGTCCATCCGTCTGTTTGCCTTCGGAGCGCTTTTTGCTCTTGGCAGCGTCAGCAGCTATGCTCAAACGAATCTCGAAACCCTGAACGACAGTGCCAGCTACGTCGTCGGGGTCAACTTTGCGATTGCCCAGTTGAAACCCTCGCTTGATGAGGCCCAGGCTCAGGGAGTGAACTTCGATATGGAGCTTCTGCTTCAGGCAATTCGTGACGTCATGGTCGGAAACGATCTGCAGATCAGTGAGGAGGCCGGACAACAGGTGCTGGTTCGCTGGCAACGGAACATGCTGACGGAAGTCCTTGAAAAGAACAACCGGGATGCTCTGGAGTTCTTCACGGCCAACCAGAAGAAACCGGGAGTGAAAGTGACGCCGAGCGGGTTGCAGTATGTTGTGCTGGAAGAGGGGAGCGGAGCCTCACCCGGTCCGACCGATTCGGCCGTGGTGAAGTATCGGGGGACGCTTCTCAACGGAACCGTGTTTGACGAGACGAAGGGAGACCAGACCCACACGTTCCATGTCTCGAATCTGATCAGCGGATGGACCGAAGCGCTGCAGATGATGAAGCCGGGGGGAAAGTGGAAGCTCTTTATCCCGTCCAATCTTGCCTACGGCAAGCAGGGGAATTATGGTATCCCTCCCGGTTCCGCGTTGATCTTTGAACTGGAACTGGTTGCGGTTAAGAAACCGTAGCGTTCCCGATCATCACCGTCGACAGAGATGCGTTCCATTGCTCGTTTAACAAATACCGCCGTACGAATGAAATTCCACGCACTGAAGTTCCGGATCCCGTTAATCTGTCTCGGGGTGCTTGTCTCCCTCTCGACAACGTACGCCCAGCAATCCCTTTCCACGATGACCGACAGCGCAAGCTATGCGATCGGCATGAACTTTACCGTCAGCGAGTTGATTCCCGCGTTCGATGTCCTGGACGAGAAGGGGATCATCATCAACAGAGAGGTTCTGGCCCGGACAATCAGCGACCGGCTTCTGGAACGGCCGACCGAATACGGACCGGCCGACAGCAGCAGCTATATCCTCGGCGTCAACATGTCGAATGCTTCCCTTCTTCCGGTACTGAATAATCTGAAGGTGCTCGGTGTCCCGATCAACCGCGAAGCGGTGGCCCGTGCGGTGACCGATGTCCTTTCGGGAAGTCGGACGGCGATTCCGGACTCCTCGGCACAGAGGGTACTTGTCTTTCTGCAGCAGAAGATTATGGAGGGGACCGAGGACCTTGTCATGGCTGCAGCCGAGAGGAACAAAGAGGAGGAGATGAGGTTCCTTGAGGCGAATCGAACCAAGGAGGGAGTAAAGACCACGCCGAGCGGTTTGCAGTATGTCGTTCTGGAACAGGGCAGAGGAGAATCACCGACGTTGACCGATTCGGTCTCTGTCCGGTGCCGCGGAACGCTCCTGAACGGAACGGTCTTCGACCGGACGCCGGAAGGGGAGAGCGTCGTCTGCGCCGTTGCCGGAGTGATTCCGGGATGGACCGAAGCGCTGCAGATGATGAAGCCGGGGAGCAAGTGGATGCTCTATATCCCCTCGCAGCTCGGCTTTGGCCAGAGAGGGGGACTCGGCGGAAAGGTGGGGCCGAATCAGTTGCTTGTCTATGAAGTGGAGCTCGTCGCAGTCAAATAGGGAGCTTGCGTATATCCGGGGCAATCTCTGCTTTCGGGGAACGTCTTTCGGCTCGTTTTATCCAGCAGGAAAATGCTATGAAATTATTCGCTTCGTTACTTGCTCTTCTGGTGATCGTGACCGGTACCACCTTTGCCCAAAAGGAGGGATCGCTCGCCGGCACTGCTCCCTACTACCTGAAAAACTATTCCGATTCACTCGGATATTATGCCGGCTGGACCTTCGGGCTTCAGGTGAAGAGCGAAGAGAGTGGAGGACCGGTGCTGAATTACCACATCCTGATGGCCGGAGCGAAAGATGCCCTTCAGTTCACGAATGCGCGGCTGACAATCGGTGAGGTGAACCAATTGGTGCAGACGGTCCGGACCAAACTGGAGGAGATTTACCGGAACAACGACACGACGATCAATATTCCGAAAGTCATTTACGGCACGCCGACTCGCAATACGCCCGAGAGGATCGTGACGATGAACGACAGCATCAGTTATGCCATCGGATACAACTATGGATATAGCGTCAGATCCTACGACCGCAATCTGACTCCTCTGGCCGTTGCCGAAGGTCTTATCGATTGTCTGTCCGGGAACGAGAGCCGGTTGACCGAAGACGATATCCTTGATCTTGAGCTGCAGCGTCAGCGGGAAAAGATGACCCGGCAGAACGAGGTGGAGATGAGAGCCCAGAGGGAACAAGCCTTCCTTGAGGAGAACGCCCGGCGCCCGGGAGTGCAGCAGTTGGACGGAGGAATTCAGTACGAGATTCTGGATGAGGGGGAAGGGGAGACTGCCGGTCCGGAAGATCAGGTGTCGATTCATATCTCGGCTTCCAGGATGGGTGATGACCACCCCTACTATGATTCCCGCAAGACCAATCAGCCCCTGGTGTACTATCTGAGCGAAACGACCGACGAGTGGATCCCGATCCTGACGGAAATGCCGGTGGGGGCACGCTGGAGACTCTGGATCCCTCCGTTCGTTGCCTTCGGAGAGGGGGTGGAGAAAAAGGGAGTACCGGAAATGTTGATTTTTGATGTGGAGATGGTCGGCATTAACGATCAGGAATAATCTCCCGGAATCCGTTGAAGCGATTCGTGTGAAGCTCTCCGTTCATGCGAGTCGCTTTCTTGTGATCGCACACTACACGCAATGTCATCTAATTGGCCATAATTAACCTAACGTCCTATGAAGATCATGTCGTTCAATGCAGTACTCATTGTCCTGTTAACGGTTGTCGGACTGACCGCCATCGGTTGCCAGGATCAGAATCCGGGTGGGGGAGATCTGAGCGGTCCGGCACGACTGGAAATCGTCGGTGGGGATACCATCGACTGGGGTGAGGTAGGGGGTGGAAAGCTGCAGCATCAGTTGAAACTCGTCAATGTCGGCGGAGATTCGCTCCACATCATGGAAGTCAAACCGAGTTGCGGATGCACGACCACCAAGATCGACAAGGAAGTGTTGAAGCCGGGGGATACGGCGACAGTCGGAGTGACGATGGATGTGGCCGGACGGAAGGGAGAGTACATCAAACACGTCAACATCATGAGCAGCGATACGACAACCGGCGGGATGCGTCAGGTGACGCTGCGGGCCTTTGTGGAGCAGGAGATCGAGGCCGATCCGGGGTATTTTGCCGTGGTCAACGTCAAGCCCGGAGAGCGGGGAAGCGCGTCGATGACCTTCCGGAACGTGAGCGATCACGCCGTGACGATTCAGCCGCCGAAGGCCGCCGCCGCAACGCTGGTCGACGTTTCGTTCGATATGAAGAAGCCGGTCACCCTTCAGCCGGGAGATTCGCTTCGGGTGACCGCATCTGCGGTGACGTTGAATGCTGCGCCGGCTCCGGCCGAGTTTATCTTCGAGACCGATAGTAAAAAGACTCCGGAGATCACCGCACGGTTGACGGTTCACACGGTATCCGATGTGACGATCGATGCCTCGGCCGGTGCGCCGCCGGTCGGTATGCCCGGGAGCGGAAACTGATCCCGTTTCCGGAAGCAATCCTCTTGAAGGTCTTGAACACCACAATGATCCGAATATGAATATTGAAGCACTGCATATCGGCATGAGGGTCCGCCACCCCGGCTACGGAACCGGCAAGGTGGCGGCGATTACCGAACATACCTGCGACATTCTCTTCGACGACGGGA
>CBFGQN010000088.1:0-10368 GCA_965650895.1 uncultured Ignavibacteria bacterium
TGTTTGTTCGCTGTGGCACCCTTGCTGGCCTCAGCGCCGAGTGAGTGGTGGACCTGGGCCGCTGCTGCTTTCGCCTTCGCTATTCCGGCCGTCTTCCTTTCTACGAACCCGCAGCTCGAGCCCGTTTGAAGACGAAGATTCCCCAATCTGGGAGCCTGGGCTAATGCCGTAGGGCCGGCGAACGCCGGCGGTGGGAAGAGGGGCGGTACCAGCAGCCGGTGAAACGGGATTATTACGCCGTTTTGGGAGTCAGCCCGACGTCCGAGCACGTCGTGATCCAGGCAGCCTATCGCGCGCTCATGCGTCGTTATCACCCCGACGCCGATCCGAGCGTTGAAGCAGCGGAACGTGCGCAGGCAGTCAATGCGGCCTATGCCGTACTGGGGGATCCCGACAAGCGAGCCCGCTACGACCGGTTCGGTCATGCCGGAGTTCGGGGCAACGGCGGAGGTGGAGGCTTCGAGGGCTTCACCAATTTCGAGGACATTTTCGAAGCGTTCGGCTTCGGCGATATTTTCGGGGGACGCCGGAGCGAGGGACGGGGGAACGGGCCGATGTTCGGACGTATTCCCGGAAGTGATATCCGCGTCCGTCTTTCGCTGACGCTGGAGGAGATTGCAGCCGGGGTGGAGAAGACGATTTCGCTGAAGCGGCAGATTCGCTGCCCCGATTGCGACGGCCAAGGGTCGACCGAATCGGACGGAGTGGAGACGTGCAACCAGTGCGGCGGTGCCGGTCAGGTTCGCCAGGTCTCCCGATCCTTTTTCGGACAGGTGGTCAACGTCGTCCCCTGCACCAAGTGTCAGGGTGAAGGGAAAGTGGTGGTGAAGCCGTGCAGCCTCTGTGAGGGGGAGGGACGGGTCCGAAGCGAGGAGAAAGAGCAGATTGAAATCCCGGCCGGCGTCTCCGACGGAAACTATCTGAGCCTCCGGGGGAAAGGGAATGCCGGACTGCACGGCGGTCCTCCGGGCGATCTGACCGTGCTGATCGAGGAGGAACGACACGAGCACTTTGTCCGCAACGGCAACGATGTCGTCTACGACCTGACCATCAGCTACCCACAGGCCGCTCTCGGCGGAGAGGTTCCGGTCCCGACGCTGGCCGGCATCTCGATGATGGAGATCGAACCGGGAACCCAACCCGGATCGCTCCTCAGAATGCGGGGCAAGGGAATTCCCGAGCTGAACTCCTCCCGCGTCGGCGATCAGATCGTCCGCGTTACCATCTCGGTGCCGAAGAGACTGAACGACGAGGAACGGGAAATCCTGGAACGCCTTGCCGGTATGCCGAATGTCGGCCCGACCGAGGGGAAAGAGGGGAAGGGGTTTTTTGAGCGGATGAAGGGAGTGTTTCTTTAAAGGCAAAATTCAAAATTAAAAATTCAAAAGGGAGAGGGGAGAAGACCGGCCTCTTCTTCTTGAATGCAGTCTCGAAATTCAAAAAGAGAAGGGGACAGGCAAGGCATTGCCTGCACTGCACATCCCCTTCCCTCTTTTTGAATCCGCCGCGGCGGATCATTTTTCATTTTTACTTGACCCGATGTCTTCTTTGAAGCGGCTCTGGCCCTACATCAAACGGTATAAAGGACGGCTCATCATCGGTCTGGTGGCCGTGACCCTTTCAAATGCGTTCGCCGCAATTGTTCCCAGAATTATCGGTCAGACGATTGACCGGCTGGATATGCCCGATACGGTGCTGGAGAGGGTGGAGATGTATGTGACGGGATTCTTTCAGGCTCTCCATACCGGGGATGCCGGAAGGCTGAGCGGATATATCGGAGAGCAGAGCACGGCGATGACGGCCGGAGATATCGTCCATCAGGTCCTGCTGATTATCGGCCTGTCGATCATTGCCGGACTCTTTCTCTTCCTGACGCGACAGACGATTATCGTTATGTCCCGCCTTGTCGAACAGGATCTGCGGAACGATTTCATGGATCATGTCCAGTCTCTCTCGATGCGGTGGTTCACCACCACAACCACGGGAGATATCATGGCCCTGGCGACGAATGATATTCCCCGCATCCGGGAGTTTGCCGGTCCGGCCCTGATGTATTCGGCCAACACCGTGACGACATTTGTCTTTGCCGTCGGCATGATGCTGGTTCTCTCGCCGGAAATTACGCTGCTTGCTCTGCTCCCCCTTCCTCTTGTCAGTTACACGGTCTACAAGATCGGCAAGAAAGTCCATGTCCTGTTCGGTCACGTGCAGGGACAGTATGCCGATCTGACGAGCAATGCGCAGGAGAACATCTCGGGCGTCCGGGTGATCCGCGGCTATGTGCGCGAGGCATACGCCGAGAGCGTCTTCGGCAGACTGAGCGAGCTCTATCGGTTGAAGAACATGGAGTACATCAAGGCCGATGCCCTGATGATGCCGGCGATGATGGCCCTGATCGGTATGTCGCAGATTATTATTCTCGGCTTCGGAGGTGCGGAGGTGATGGCCGGACGTCTGACGATCGGGGATATCACGCAGCTTGTCGCCTATCTCTCGATGCTGATCTGGCCGGTGATCGCCGTCGGCTGGGTGACGAATCTTGTGCAGCGTGCGGCGGCAGCCGCCAAACGGTTGAACGAAGTCTTCGATCTGAAGCCGGACATTGCCGATACGGAGAAGACGAATCATGCGGTGACGTCGATTCGGGGGAAGATCGGATTCAGGAACGTGACGTTGCAGTACGATCCGGAGATGCCGCCGGTCCTGCAAGGGGTGACCTTTTCGGTCGATCCGGGGGAGACGCTGGCGGTGGTGGGGGCCACCGGTTCGGGGAAAAGCTCGATCGTCAACCTGATCGCCCGACTCTATGATCCGACCGACGGAGAAATTCTGATCGATGATATGCCGATCGGGACGATCCCGCTCGACACGCTCCGCTCATCCATCGGGACGGTGACGCAGGAGACCTTCCTCTTCTCGAAAACCATCGCCGACAACGTTCGCTTCGGCAGAACCGATGCCCTGCCCGATATGGTGGCCGACGCCACCTCCCTCGCACAGCTTCACGAGAACGTGATCGACTTTCCGCAGCAGTACGATACGATGGTGGGAGAGCGGGGGGTGACCCTTTCCGGCGGACAGAAGCAGCGGACCTCGATTGCCCGGGCGGTGCTGCGCGAACCGAGCATCCTGATTCTGGACGATGCTCTCTCGGCCGTCGATACCGAGACCGAGGAGCTGATCCTGCGCGGACTTCGCGACGTGATGAAGGAGCGGACGACGATCCTGATCGCCCACCGCATCTCGACGGTGAAAGATGCCGACAGGATCATCGTGCTGGAAGACGGAACAATCGTCGAGCAGGGGACTCACGAAGAACTCCTGAAACTGGGAGGACGCTATGCCGCAACGTATGAACGGCAGTTGCTGGAGCAGGAATTGGAGGCGATGTAGAGGCCGGGGGGGGGGAGCTATGAGCGTTGGGTTGTTGTAGGGGATTGTGTTGGAGCTTGCGCAGTGAGCTATGAGCAGTCAGCTATCAGCTTTGAGCCGTGAGCTTTCAGCAGTCAGGTTTGGGCGGGGAGCTGCGAGCCGTGTGCTTTGCGTCTTTGCTCTTTGCGTCCGCCGCGGCGGATTGCGTGACCAAAAACAGAACCGTCATGATCCGATCAGCCGTTACCGGACTGAATTCTCATCTCCGCGCACTCCGCCTTCTCATCCGGGACCGGCGGATTCGCCGTCTTGCCGCCATCCCGTTCCTTATCAATTCCATCCTCTTCGTCGTCGGCGTTCCGCTCGCCGTCTGGTGGGGAACCGGTTACGTGGGAGAACTGTTCGGAGACGGACCCTGGTGGGTGGATGCGCTGACGGTGGTGGCGCAGATCATCGTGACGCTTCTGGTGATCGTCGCCTCGGTCTTCTTCTTCACACTTCTCGGAACGGTGATTGCCGGACCGTTCAACGGCCCGCTGTCGGAAGCGGTGGAGCGGTATGAGAGAGAAAGGAGAGGGTTGCCGGCAGTCGGAACGGAGAATCGGGGTGTTATCCGGGATGCCGGGCGGGCCGTCCTCTATGAAATCGGCAGGCTGATTCTCTTCCTCCTCTTCTATCCTTTCATCTTCGCCGTGCAGTTCATTCCGGGAATCGGCGTTATCCTTCATCCCATTCTCGCCTTTCTCTACGCTGCTTTCGTCCTCTCGGTCGATTTCAGCGATCCGACGCTCGACCGGCATCTGGATCGCTTCCGTGACAAGCTTCGCTACGTCTGGAAGCGCAAGAGCACCTATCTGGGTTTCGGAGGTGGAGCTTTTGCTCTGATGCTGATTCCATTCATCAACCTTGCCGTTATTCCGATCTGCGTGGTTGCGGCGGCACTTCTCTATATGGAAGAGGAAAGGGTGTACGTGCAGTAGATGGGATTGTCTGATGATGGCTGAAGATCATGCTCACGCAAAGGACGCAAAGACGCAAAGCACACGGCTCACAGCTCCCCGCCCAAACCTGACTGCTCAAAGCTCACGGCTCAAAGCTGATAGCTGACTGCTCAAAGCTCACCGGCTCATAGCTGACTGCTCAAAGCTCACGGCTCATAGCTGACTGCTCAAAGCTCACCGACTCACCACATACTCCAGCATATTCGGCTTCAACCGGCACTCGGCGGCGATGCGGATGCCGGAGATCTTTTTCTCGTCACGGAGTTCGTAGAGACGGGGGACGACGCGGTCGCGGAGTTCCAGCGGAGTGAGGGGGTTGATATAGATGCTTGTTCCCCCTTCAAAGCCGGCCGGTACGTTCACACGCCATTTGATCAGGACGTGCCAGGGCATCTTCACGATCGTGTCGACCGGACTGTAATACCATTCTTCATTGCAACTGATTCCCGGTCCCATCGCCGCGTGGATAGCGTGGACAAGATCGCTGACTCCCCGCAGTTCCTCATCGGTATGTTCTCCCGGGCGGGCGTTTGCCGACTTCGAGAAGATTTCTATGGTCGGGTAGCGGTGGCCGATGCCGGCGAAGACCAGGGCATAATCGTTCTCGGCGATCATCAGGTTGTACATCGCCGCGAAGTTGCTGGCGTATTCGTTGAAGGCGTTCGGGTTGTTCTGGAGCATCCGTACCTGTCGCGTTATCGAGGCTCCCCACTCATCCAGACCGACCAGTTGCTTGTGGAGATGATCGAAGCTTGCTCCGGCCGGGCGGAGCCAGTTCTGGAAGACCGAGACGTAGCGGACGTAGCGATTGCGGGCGATGATTCCCTCCATCGCCTCGATGGTGATCCGCGTGTAGTAGTAATGCTCTTCCGGAGTCAGCAGTCCGCTGGATGCCAACTCCCGGTCGATGCCGTGTCCCTCCGCGAAATGTCGCCGGGCGTTGATGAGTTCGTGGCAGCCGCCGAAGAAAAATTCGCTTCGCTCAAGGATCTCCTCATCGGAAAGAGGATGGAGCGTGCCGTTGCCGGAGAGCGACTGCTTGTAGGCGATAATGTCCCGCAGATGCTGCATCCCGAGTTCCGAGGCCGCATAGGATTGCAGACGTTCCATCTGCGAAACCGGGGGGGTGTAGCCGTAATTCTTTTTCCAGTAGTCGAGCGTCACGATCTCGAATAGATTCGGGACGCAGCGGAATTCGGCGGTGGTGTCGAAGTAGTTCTCCGGAGGGATTGCCTCGATCTTTCCCCATCCCGATTCGTCACGCACCCACCGAAACTTCTCCGGAGGGGTCTCGAAGTAACGCCGCGAACAGAACGAACAGACGGCATCTTCATCACCGGCAACAAAGGAATCGCGCGACTTGTCCGGAGAGTTGGCAAGGGGACGGGAAGACCGTCCGGGAACGGCCCACACTTCGTTGCCGGTGAAGGGATTGATCTGTTTGACCGTCCCGTCCGGCATGATGTTATAGTAGTGCGAATAGTCCAGATCGCAATCGGTTGTTGATGAATCGTTGACCGTTGCTGACCGATCCGTCCCATAGGTCCACGATGCAGCGTGGGCCGTTGCTGTGGGTCACGATGCATCGTGACCCTACAGGGTTAACCCGGCCTGCAGAAGATGTTCCACTTTCTCTTCGGAATCGGCTTCGGCATAGAAACGCAGCAGGGGTTCGGTCCCCGATGCCCGTATCAACAGCCAGCCTCCGTCGACGAAGAACTTGTAGCCGTCCAGTTGACTGTTTCCTGTTACCGGATATCCTGCCACTTCCGTCAGACCGGCGGCCGCCTTCTTCAGGATCGCCTCCTTCCGTTCCTGCGTCATCCGCTTGTCGATGCGGCGATAACGATGAATGCCGAACTCCTCATCCAGTTCGCGCGAGAGTTCGCCGATCGACTTCTTCCGTTTTGCCATCATCTCCAGCAGAAGAAGTCCGTTGAAAATACCGTCCCGCTCCGGAATATGGAGCATCGTCCCCAGCCCTCCTGATTCCTCCCCGCCGATCAGTATCCGCCGGTTGGCCATCAGGTCGGCGATATACTTGAAGCCGACCGGCGTTTCGATCAATTCGATCCCCTTCCGCTCGCAGTAATCGTTCACCATCGTCGTCAGGGAGATCGTCTTCGCCACTCCTCCACGCTTCTTCCTGTCCTCGTAGAGATACTTCAGCAGCAGGACAAAGACCCGGTGGGAATCGACGAACGTACCGTCCTCGGCCACCACGCCGAGACGATCCGCATCGCCGTCTGTGGCCAGTCCTATCGAATAACCTCCGCTCCGGACCCGTTCCATCAACTCTTCCAGATACTCGCCGAGCGGTTCCGGATGGTCGATACCGGTGAATCCGGGGTTCCGCTCGTTGTGAATCTGATCGACATCCTCCAGAATCAGATCGAGCGTCTCGATGCCGGCTCCGAACATCGGATCGTAGAGAACCCGGAACTTCGCCTTGCGGATCGCATCGAGATCGATCACCTTCCGGACATAGTCCACATATTCCTTCCGGGCGTCGAAGTAGCGGATCATCTTCTCCTTGACATATTCCTCAAGGCTTTTAACCTTCGGCAACCGTTTCGGCGGATTCTCCTCGAAACCGGTCACGTTCTTCTGCACCTTTGCGATGTCGGCCGGAGAGGAGGGGCCTCCATATCCGGCCTTCAGCTTGAAGCCGTTGTACTCGGCCGGGTTATGACTTGCGGTGATCACCACGCCGCCGCCCAGACGCTTCTTCTTTGCCGCGAGCGACACCTGTGGTGTTGTGGAGATCCGGTCGGTCAACCAGACCTTCACCCCTTCAGAGGCAAAGACCCGGGCGGTCGTTTCGGCAAACCTGTTGGAGAGGAATCTGGAATCGTAGCCGACGACTACTCCGCGATCGGCATTCTTCTGACGTTTGTAGAACCGGGCGGCGGCGCGGGCCACCAGCGCAACGTTCTCGAAGGTGAAGTCATCGGCGATCACCCCTCGCCATCCGTCTGTTCCGAAAATGATAGGCATATAAAGAAGTTGGATATGATCGAGTTGTCTGAATTCCCGTCGTTGTTGAACTGTTGAATCGAACTATCGAAATGCGAAAACGGGGGAGAGAAGTTCCCGCAGCAGTCTTCCGATCAACTCCGGGAAGCAACGCATGGACGCCATGCGTTCCGCATCGATAGTTCTTCTCGGTTCACTTTCCGCCATTCCCGCCACTTAGGTCGATTCCTGCCACTTTACCCCCTGAAAATCATACTTAAGGAGGATGGTACGGACGTTCGCACCAGAGTACCTTTATGTCGTTCGGAATCGCGGTCATCCCTTTTCGATTCCGGACCGGCTGCGGTACACAGCTGTGGTACGGAAATCGCCCCGCTTCATCCCGGTTCCTCTCTTTCCCGCCATTTCACTCCGCGGGGTTCACCCCGAGGGGGGAAGGAGAGGAACCAGCTTTATTTACGGCGTTGTCGGTTGAAGCTGAATCTGTCCTTCCACCGGTGAAGGGTTCAGTGATGGTGAAATACCACCAAGACACCATCCGCCGCGGCGGACACGAAGAAACCACGAAGATCAATCGCAGGATCTGCCGCAAAGACTTCAGGGAAATCAGGCACCCCCGAAAGAGCAGATCGGCTTCCCCACTCTTCGCACACGCTTCTACAACACGCCGACGGCAAAGGCGGTTTCCCCGGCAAACTCCGCGCTCATGTCCAGATCCTCCTCGATCCGCAGAAGCTGGTTATACTTTGCCGTCCGGTCGGTTCTGCTGGCCGATCCGGTCTTGATCTGTCCGGCGTTCGTGGCGACCGACAGATCGGCGATCGTCGTGTCCTCGGTCTCTCCCGAGCGGTGGGAGATCACCGGCGTGTAGAGATTCCGCTGTGCAAGTTCGATCACCTCCAGCGTCTCGGTCACCGTGCCGATCTGGTTCAGCTTCACCAGAATGGAGTTCGCCACGCCCGACTCGATCCCCTTCCAGAGGAAGTCGGTGTTGGTGACGAAGAGATCGTCCCCGACAAGCTGCACGTCGTCGCCGATGGCGACGGTCAGTTTCCGCCAGCCCTCCCAGTCGTTCTCGGCCAGACCGTCCTCGATCGAGAGGATCGGGTAGCGGGAGGTCAGATCTTCGTACCAGGCGATCATCTCGTCGACTTCTTTCAGCGACTGATCCGACTTGAACAGACGATATTTCCCATCCTCATACATCTCGCTTGCGGCCACGTCGAGTGCGAGCCAGATCTGGTTGCCCGGACGGTATCCGGCCTTCTCGATCGCCGACATGATCAATTCCAGCGCCTCCTCGTTCGACTTCAGCGACGGAGCAAATCCTCCTTCGTCGCCGACCGTCGTGCCGTAGCCTTTTTCGTGGAGGACGTTCCGCAGGGAGTGGAAGACCTCGGTCCCCATCCGGAGCGATTCGGCAAAGGACTCTGCGCCGACCGGGACGATCATGAATTCCTGGAAGTCGACCGTGTTGTCGGCGTGTTTGCCGCCGTTGAGGATATTCATCAGGGGGACCGGAAGGGTGGAGGCGCGGACGCCGCCGAGGTAGCGGTAGAGGGGCATCTTGTAGTAGTTGGCGGCCGCCCGGGCCACGGCCATCGAGACGCCGAGGATGGCGTTTGCGCCGAGGTTCCCCTTGTTGTCGCTGCCGTCGAGGGCGACGAGCGTGTAGTCGATATCGGTCTGGCGATCGACCTGCTCGCCGATCAGTTCCGGAGCGATGATATCGTTGACGTTTCCGACCGCCTTCTCCACTCCCTTGCCGAGCCAGCGGGAGGAATCTCCGTCACGCAGTTCGACCGCCTCGTGCTCCCCGGTCGACGCCCCCGACGGGACGGCAGCCCGCGCGGTCTCTCCGGTTTCCAGAACCACTTCGACCTCGACGGTCGGATTGCCGCGCGAATCGAGAATCTGCCGCGCGTGAATGTCAGCGATGTACATAGAACGATGCTCCGGTTTCAATTGAAGTTGCAACGGGGCAAAGATCGGAATTTCCGGCTGAACCGGGCGTAAAGGTGGGTTGCTAACAAATCGGGGAGTAGTGGGTTAGCTACGGCATACAAATGCTTGTCTTGGAGATATCACTACACCTTCACGTGCTGTATGAGTACACGACTTCAGGCCCTTCTCCCGGTTCTTTCGGGAGTCCTTTCTGGTCAGCTACCCTGCACACATTTCCTTGAGATGAACATGTCTTCCACAGCATCCACTCTCGCAGGCTTCCTCCTCTTCTCAATCGTCGGCATCCTGTCTCCTCTGTTCGCACAGGATGGCGAGCGGGTCTTCCCGAAGCAACAGATCCATAATGCTGAAATGCCGATGCATCTCCGGATGGAATCGGCTGACGGAATCGGTGACACTGTTTTCGTTGTCTGGAGCACGGTGAAGCTCCGTGACGGCTGGGATATGATCGGCGCGTTGTACGGACAATACGTGGTCGGTGGCGAACCGCAGGGAGATCCGTTTATCATTCATTCTGCTGATGCCAGACCCCGCAACTACGTCGGTGTTACAGGGGCGAGAGGAGCATTTATTGTCCTGTGGAATGACTATCGTGATCCCGATTCATCCCATGTCTACATGCAGACCGTCAGATCACCTGCCGCTCCCTCCGCAGAGGAACAGAGTATCGGCAAGCTGCTGATCGGTCCTTCCGGCATTCAACGCTATGGCAATCCGGAACAGGGAAGAATTGTCCGGTGGGGTGAAGCCACGAACATTTTCCTCGAGTTCGATACGATTGGAGTTCTTCGCAGGGAACCTCTCATCGTCGAGTCACGACTTCACCAGCAGTATTACGGAACAGGTGGGGAAGGAAGCTCGGTTGTCGCATTCAAAAACGGAGAAGCTGTTTTCATAAACGAAGATGCGGCACGGATCAGCGATGACTCTGTAACTGACAACCGGTTCCTGAACCCCCACTATTTGGCTCCGGATGGAAAGTTGAGCCTGATTCGACAGGATTCCATTTATATCTATGGACAGCCTGATGAAACGACACCAGAATCAGGAATAC
>CBFGQN010000089.1:0-10310 GCA_965650895.1 uncultured Ignavibacteria bacterium
CCATCAATGGAGGAACTATGAAACTGGGAGCCTTCTCGGTAAGCCTGAACGTCAGGGACATTGCAGCCTCGAAAGCATTCTATGAAAATCTCGGCTTTGAGGTTTTCGGAGGAGACATGTCTCAGAACTGGCTTATCATGAAGAATGAAGGGTGCGTGATCGGACTCTTTCAAGGGATGTTCGACAAGAATATTCTGACGTTCAATCCGGGCTGGGATCAGAACGCGAACCGGCTCGATTCCTTCACGGATATAAGGGATCTTCAGAAGCAACTCAAAGAGAAGGGGGTGGATATGGCCACCGAAGCCGATGAAGAGAGTTCCGGTCCTGCAAGCTTCATGATTATCGATCCCGACGGCAATCCCGTCCTTGTCGATCAGCATGTATAAATCGCGAGTTTTTCTCGCGCAAGTCGAATTTCTGATCCGGAAAAAACCTGTTGGTGGTCTATGAATACTCTCCGACTCTACGACGGCTACCGGAACACCAGTCCCAACCTTCGGGACGACGTCAAACGGCTTCAGCACCTTCTGGGGCTGAAGGAAGACGGTCACTTCGGGCCGAACACCGAGAAGGCCGTGATCGCATTCCAGAAGAAGAATCGGCTGGAGGCCGACGGGATCGTCGGTCCCCGAACCTGGGCGAAACTCCTCGGAGAGGAACCGCCGCAGAAAGACGTATTCCTTACTCCCTACCCTTTGAACAACCAGCGGTTGCTTCGGCAACTGAAGGTTGTTCGGGAGAACTATCTTCTTTTTATTGAGAAGTCGGCCGGGCAGGCAGGAGTGGCGCCGAGTGTGATCTGCGGTATCGGTTCGCGCGAGTCCGAGTGGGGACTCTCCACGGCACTGGACAAACCCGGACCGGGAGGGAAGGGGGATCACGGGCACGGCAGGGGACTGATGCAGATCGACGATCGCTCGCACGAATTCGCCCGTACCGGCAAGTGGGATGACGCCGAAGCGAATATCCTCTACGCGGCAAAGGTTCTGAACTCCTCACGTGCATATATCACCAAACGGTTCTCACTGCAGGGGAATGCATTGCTCCGCGCGGTTCTGGCCGCCTATAACTGCGGTCCCGGTAACGTTGCGAAGGCCTTGACCAAGGGGAGGGATATCGATTACTACACGGCCGGAAGAGACTACGGAAAGAATGTGCTGGAACGGGCCGGATGGTTTCAGGGACAGGGGATCGAGTGAGGAGGAAGAGGCGATTCGGCAGGTGAATAGAGAAGACTGCAGTGTTCGATGCGAACGTGCTTCTGTGGGGGAGAGAGCGTAGCGTAGAGGGGACCACAAAAGCACCAAGGACACGAAGAAGCCACAAAGGGACCGGTCCTGACCCTGTGCGTGGGTACGGGGTGAGTACGGGGAGCCGCCGGAAAATTTCTCTGCAAGCCCGCAGCACGGGGCGACAGAGTTCCCTTCCACCTTTGGTGTTTTTGCGAAGCGCTTGCCCCTCTCTCTCTCTCTTTGCCGTTACACGACAAAGAGCCTGAAGAGGTGAATCGGGTCGGCGGAAACAGAGCTCCGGATTGTCGGTTCTTTCCGATAGTTCACCAACAGTCATTCGGAGGATTGTCATGCGCATCGTTTCCACTCTGGTCATTGCTCTCGCACCGGCGGTGATGCTTCTCTCTTCATGCGACCGTTATCTGGTTGATCCCGTTTTCGGCGGTGATCGGAGCGAGTACTATGAGGTCGTTGTTGTGGCCGATGACATCGACTGTTCAGGGGAGTGGGGCATACGATTTACAGGTGACCTGCAAAAGATTTACGAGATCACGGGAATTGAGCGGGATCTCTATTCGGCAAAGAATCTTCCTGCGGAGCATCAGCAGCCGGGAAAGACTCTCCGGCTCAAGTTCCGGAATCCGATAGCCGATGAACTCTATGCGTGTCCGGCAATCTACCCCACCTATCCGCTTATCGTGGTGACGGGTGTGAAGTAATGCCGCTCCTTCCTGCCCGGATCCGGCTTGCCGTCGTCTGGTCATAACGGATGGAGCCGATTGCCCGCTTCAGCGATGTGCCCTGATCGACCGGTCTTTCAGAGACAGCGCACGCGTTCAGTGTGTGACGGGGATGGAGATCATGCCGGAATAGAATAGCAGGCGAGGGGGAGGCGCAGGTGTGTAAGATAGGGCACCCCACCACATTGTTCCCCGTATTTGCAGGAAAATCCGTAGTTTCCTCCCATTCGACAATCGCCGTTCGCACGTCGCACTTCCTCTCCCGCTCACAATTCGATATGCCTTTTTGCCCGAAAAACGACACCCTGAAACTTGCATAAGGGGAACGGCTCCCCTATATTTGCAGGCTCTTTGATTTGACGAGGCCGAAAAGAGACAAGCAAAGTTCTACGAACTCCCTGTCCTACTTGCAGGGAAAGCGGAAGAATCAGGGGAAAACAACCCTACTTGTCCTCTTGCGTGACGGGACTTCTCACGGAAGTCGATCAGGTTCCTTCGGGGAATCGCCGGAGCGCACGTCGTCGGCCCGGATCAAAGCGATTATAGAAAGTTCAAGTGACGCGGGCGTTCATCCGCATGAATCGCACGCGGGTATCGCGTCTGCGTCCTAATTCAACGATAACGAGAAGCGTAAAAAGATCGTGGCAGCCCAGGTAATTCGCATCAAGCTGAAGTCGTACGATCATAACCTGATCGACAAGTCTACGGAGAAGATCATTCGTACCGTCCGCCAGACCGGCGCGATTGTCTCGGGACCGATCCCGCTTCCGACCAGACGGACCGTCTACACGGTCAACCGTTCTCCGCACATCGACAAGAAATCCCGCGAGCAGTTCGAGCAGCGCATCCACAAGCGTCTGATCGATATTCTGAACTCGACCTCCAAGACGGTCGACTCGCTGATGCGGCTGGAGCTTCCGGCCGGCGTCGACGTCGAGATCAAGGTCTGATCCCGGTTCACATCGTTTCTTCATCATCGTTTACGTAAAGACGCGCTGATACTATGCCTTCGATTTTAGGTAAAAAACTTGGGATGACGGGGATCTTCTCCGAGGATGGAGTCTACATCCCATGCACGCTGATTCAGGCCGGACCCTGCACCGTACTTCAGGTCAGGAACGAAGAGGCCGATGGATATGAGGCCGTGCAGATGGGATACGGATATGCCAAGGAGGCCAACCTGAACCGGCCGATGCGGGGACATCTTGAGAAAGCGGGAGCCTCGGCTCCGGAAGTCGTTCGCGAGTTCCGCACTTTTGCCGGGGCTGCATATGCTCCGGGTGACGTGATCAACGTCGGCGATCTGTTCGAGGCCGGAGATATCGTTCATATCACCGGCACCTCGAAGGGGAAGGGTTTCCAGGGCGTTATCAAGCGCCATGGGTTCAGTGGCGTAGGGGGACGGACGCACGGTCAGCACAACCGCGAGCGTGCTCCGGGTTCGATCGGTCAGTCAAGCTATCCTTCACGGGTCTTCAAGGGGACGCGGATGGGAGGACGGACCGGCGGAGCGAAATCGACGGTGCGGAGCCTTCAGGTGGTGGTGGTGATTCCGGATGAGAATCTGATTGTGGTGAAGGGATCGGTTCCGGGCGCAATTAACAGTATAGTAGAGATTAACAAGAAATAAGTTCCCGATCGGTGCCGGGAGAGTTCTCCGGTCCGCATTGCAACTTCGATAGCACGAGATTCCGGTAGAGATTCATGAAGGTCGATATACTCGGAAAAGACGGCAGCAAAAAAGGGTCCATTGATTTGAACCCGAGCGTCTTCGGCATTGAGCCGAACGTCGCGGTGATGCACCAGGCCGTAAAAATGCATCTGGCGAATCGTCGCCAGGGTACCCACAAGACAAAGGAACGTTCCGAAGTCAGAGGGGGAGGCAGGAAGCCGTGGCGCCAGAAAGGGCGAGGCGTTGCCCGCGCAGGCTCCACGCGCTCTCCGCTCTGGGTCGGCGGCGGCACCATCTTCGGTCCGCGCCCTCACAGCTATCGCCAGGCGATGCCGAAGAAGATGCGGCGTCTGGCCCGCCGCTCGGCACTGTCGCTGAAGGCTCGCTCCAACGAAGTCTATATCGTGGAGAATCTGGCCTTCGATCAGCCGAAGACCAGCCTGTTTGCCCAGATGCTCAAGGCGATCAACGTCTCCGGAAAGAAGACGCTTCTTCTGGTCGCCTCCGAAAACGAAACCGTCGTCCGCTCCGGACGGAACATCCCGAACTGCTTTATTCTCGAAGCCCGCAACGCTTCCACCTACGATCTGCTCAACAATCAGATTCTCATCATCGAGCAGGGGGCCCTCGATGTCCTCCATGGGCAACTGGCCGAAGAGGGGGAGATTATGATTGCGGCACCGGAGGTTGACGAGGTGGACTTCGAGGAGGAAATCGTCATCGACGAGCAGGTTGAGGAGACGGCCGAAGAGAATGAACCGGATGACCAGACCGGAACCGACGACGAGGAGGAGAAAGCATGAGACACGTTCTGAAGCGTCCGATCCTTTCGGAAAAGAGTGCGGCATTCGAGCCGCAGGGGAAATATGTGTTCGAGGTCATGCCCTCGGCAAACAAGATCGAGATTCGCCGTGCGGTGGAAGATCGCTACAACGTCAAAGTGACGAACGTCCACACCGTCAGCATTCGTCCGCGCAATCGCGACCGGTGGACGGGGCGGGGATTCATCTCCGGCAAGACGGTCAGACGGAAAAAGGCGATTGTGACCCTTGCCAAGGGACAGACAATCGATCTGCTGGGAGATCTCGAGGATACAAGTCAGGACTAATTGAAGGGGAGACCCTCGCAAAGAGTATAGAGCAATGGGTATACGCAACAGCAAACCGACCACACCAGCACGTCGCTACTACTCTACCTCGACATTCGAGGAGGTGACGACGAGCAGTCCCGAGAAGTCATTGCTGGCCCCGCTGAAGAAGAGCGGAGGGCGCAACAACACCGGGCGGATCACCTCGCGCCACAGAGGCGGAGGGCACAAGCGTCGCTACCGGATGATCGATTTCAAGCGGGACAAGCGGGGCGTCGACGCAACGGTCAAGACTGTCGAGTACGATCCGAACCGGTCTACCCGCATCTGCCTGGTGGAATATACCGACGGAGAACTCCGCTACATTCTGGCTCCGGAAAAGCTGAAAGTGGGTGATGTGATCCGTGCCGGCGAGGACATAGAATTCAAGGACGGAAACGCCGGACCGCTCCGGATCATTCCGCTCGGTACCTTTGTCCACAACATCGAGCTTCGTCCCGGCAAGGGAGGACAGCTCGGACGCTCGGCCGGTGCGGCCGCCCAGGTGGTGGCCCGCGAAGGAAACTTCACGACGCTCCGGCTTCCGTCGGGTGAGATGCGGATGATCCACAGCACCTGTTATGCGACCATCGGCAGTCTGAGCAACTCCGATCACCTGAACATCTCCTACGGTAAGGCCGGACGGATGCGCTGGTACGGAATCCGTCCGCAGACCCGGGGCATGGCGATGAACCCGGTCGACCACCCGAACGGCGGTGGTGAAGGACGCTCGAAATCGGGTGGCGGTCGCCAGCATCCCCGTTCTCCCTGGGGCAAGTATGCCAAGGGACAGAAGACGCGGGACAAGAACAAGGCCAGCAGCAAGTACATCACGCGTCGCCGCAAGCAGAAATAAGAAAAGAAAGTTATTGCCTGACAGCTATTCGATTGAATTATGGCACGTTCGCTGAAAAAAGGACCATACGTCGACGTTAACCTTCTGGAGAAGGTGGCCCAGATGAAGAGCAGGAACGAGAAGAAGGTGATCAAGACCTGGGCGAGAGCCTCGATGATCTCTCCGGAGTTCGTCGGCTACACCTTCGCCGTCCACAACGGCAACAAGTTCCTTCCGGTCTACGTGACCGAGAACATGGTCGGTCACAAGCTTGGAGAGTTCGCCCTGACCCGCACCTATCGTGGTCATGCGGCGGACAAGAAGAAGAAGTAAACTTCTCGAAAAGGTAGTCAGGATTCAGTACTAACCGAAAGCGCGGACCGAAGGGGTCTTGCGTGACTGATAATCGAAGAGAAATCATGTTGGAAGCACGGGCTATTCGCAAAAACATCAGATCGTCACCCCGCAAGATGCGGCTGGTCGCCGATCTGGTACGGGGCAAGAACGTCAACGAAGCGTTGGCACTCCTGCGCTACACGCCGAACAAGGCTGCGAGTCATGTCTCGCAAACGCTGTACTCGGCGGTCAGCAACCTGATTTTCATTGACGAACAGAGCGATAATCCCGGTCAGGTCGATTCCGACACGGGGAACGTCTACGTCAAGACGATCTTTGTCGATCAGGGTCCCGTCATGAAGAGAATGCTGCCCGCTCCTCAGGGGCGTGCGTATCGAATTCGCAAGCGTATGTGCAAGCTGACAATCGTTGTCGGAGCGCGATAACAGAACAAGATTGAACGAGGATTCACTTGGGACAGAAGACTAATCCGATAGGGTTGAGACTGGGTATCATCCGGTCGTGGGATGCCAACTGGTTTGACGAGAACAATTTCTCCGGCAAGCTGCACGAAGATCTGGTCGTTCGTCAGTACATCCGCAACCGACTTCAGCGAGCCGGCGTCAGCCGCCTGGTGATCGACCGGACCGCGAAGCAGATGCGGCTGACGATCCACACATCGCGGCCCGGCGTGGTCATCGGCCGCTCCGGAAAGGAGATCGCACAGCTTGAGGAGGAGATCCGGCAGATCGTCAGCAAGGATGTCAAGGACGTCAAGATTCTGATCCACGAGGTCAAGCGTCCGGAACTCGACGCCTATCTGGTGGCCGAGAACATCGCCCAGCAGCTTGAAGGTCGCGTCTCGTTCCGCCGCGCAATGAAGCAGGCGGTCAGCTCCACGATGAGAATGGGAGCCGAGGGGATCCGCGTCCGCTGCTCCGGCCGCCTCGGCGGTGCAGACATGTCGCGTGTCGAGCAGTACAAGGAAGGACGCGTTCCGCTTCACACGCTTCGGGCCGATATCGACTACGCACAGGTGACCGCCCGGACGAAGCAGGGGGCGATCGGTGTGAAGGTCTGGATTTGCAAGGGAGAAGTCATCGGCCAGGAACACACATCCAAGGTGTAGGGGCGAAAAACCTTTCGCCCGCGCGTTCCGCGGAGACCGAAAATTCCCGCACCTGAACAGAACGGAAATTGCAGAGCATCAGGGCATAAACAATGCTGTTACCTAAACGAGTCAAATACCGCAAAACGCAACGCGGACGCCGTCGGGGCAAGGCCTATCGGGGTTCGCAGATCGAGCACGGGACGCACGCGATCAAGACGCTTGAGCCGGGCTGGATCACCAGTCGGCAGATCGAGTCGGCCCGTATCGCGATCACCCGTCGCATGCGCCGCGACGGTAAGGTCTGGATCCGGATCTTCCCGGACAAGCCGATTACGAAGAAGCCGCTTGAGACCCGAATGGGTTCGGGTAAGGGGTCGCCGGAGTTCTGGGTGGCCGTCGTGAAGCCCGGACGGATTCTCTTCGAGGTCAGCGGGGTTCCGCATGCGGTGGCGCTCGAGGCGCTGCGGCTTGCCAGCCACAAGCTGCCGGTGAAGACGAAAGTGGTCACCCGCGCAGACTACAAGCCCGAGGTATCGAGCAGAAACTAGAATTTTTTTGACTGACAAACAGGGATTGAAGATATGAAGCCCTCGAAACCGGCTGATCTCCGCCATCTGACCGACGCGGAGCTGGAACAACAGATCAGGGATAACGACCGCTCGGTGGTGGACATGCAGTTCAATCTGGCCGTCGGCACTCTGGAGAACCCTTCGGCAATCCGTGTCCTCAAGCGGGATATTGCCCGGATGAAGACGATTCTGAACGAACGGAGCAGATCCGGAGAGGTTGTCTGAGGGGAGACCCCCAGAGATAAGATATTAGATATCCCGAGCTTTAGAACTCTGAAGAAGATTTGAGAAATCATGCAAGAAGAACTGGAAAACCAGACCGAAGCGACCGAGTCGGCACAGACTGCTGAAGGGTCCGGAGAGACGACGGAAACGACCGCAGTTGAGACCCCGGCCGCAGAGCAGGGATCAACCGAGGAGGTCGTCGCTTCCGAGGGGACCGATTCCGAAGGGATCGAAGGGGAGTACAAATCGCATCGGAAGATCCGCACCGGCGTTGTCCTGTCCAACAAGATGGACAAGAGCATCATCGTGCAGGTGACCCGGCGGGTACGCCATCCGATCTACAAAAAGTACTTCTTCAAGTCGAAGAAGTTCATGGCACACGACGAGCAAAACGAGTGCCGGATCGGAGACACCGTCCGTATCGTCGAGACGCGTCCCCTCAGCGCACACAAGCGCTGGAATCTGGAGAAGATAGTAGAACGAGCCAAGTAACATCCGGGGTATCCGACTTCTGTGTCCGGTGATCGGCGCAGAAGAGAGTCCCGACGGAATATCTCATAGAGGAAGTCATGATTCAGGAAGAAACCGATCTGGTTGTTGCCGATAATTCCGGCGCGCGTCGCGTCCGATGCATTCGCGTCCTCGGCGGCAGCAAGCGCCGATATGCCGGGGTGGGAGACGTGATCGTCGTCTCGGTGAAGGCGGCGTTGCCCGGCGGGGGCGTCAAGAAAGGAGATGTCTCCAGAGCGGTGATTGTCCGCACGCGAAAGGAGACTCGTCGCCGCGACGGCAGCTACATCCGTTTCGATGAAAATGCAGCGGTTCTGCTGAACGCTCAGGGAGAGCCGCGCGGCACGCGCATCTTCGGGCCGGTGGCCCGCGAACTGCGCGACAGGAACTACATGAAAATCGTATCGCTTGCTCCGGAGGTGTTGTAATGGGGAGAATTCGCATCAAGAAAGGGGATGAGGTGATGGTGATCACCGGAGCCGACAAGGGGAAGACCGGGCGCGTTCTCGAAGTCCTTCCGGCCGCCGGCAAGATCCTGGTCGAAGGGGTCAACGTCCGCAAGCGGGCCTGGCGCCGGGGTGTGAATCCGAATCTGCCCGACGGCGGTATTCACGAGAAATCCCTTCCGATCGACGCATCGAACGTGATGGTACTCGATCCGGAGACGGGAAATCCGACCGGCATCGGCATCCGCTACGAGATTGACGCCGACGGCAACCGACGCCGTATCCGGTTTGCAAAGAAATCGGGAAAAGAGATTCCGGAACAGTTCTGAAGAAGCAAGTTGAGGCGGTTCCTCCGCAAGGAGAGCGGAGCCGCCGATCATGAAGAGCATTATGGCAAACAAGAATACAAACGGCAGCGCAGCGGGGAACCCGCGACTCCTTGATAAGTACCGGCAGGAGGTCGTACCGAATCTGATGAAGAGATTCAACTACGACAACATCATGCAGGTGCCCCGCCTGGTAAAGGTGGCCGTCAACCGGGGTGTGGGAGATGCGATCAGCGACAAGAAGCTGTTGCAGGACGCTATCGAGGAGATCAAGCTCATCACGGGACAGACCCCGACGGTGATCAACGCAAAGCATTCGATTTCCAATTTCAAGCTCCGCGAGGGAATGCCGATCGGCGTGCGGGTTACGCTGCGGGGAATGCGGATGTACGAATTCTTCGATCGCTTTGTCTCGATCGCTTCCCCGCGGATTCGTGACTTCCGGGGCTTCTCCGACAAGTCATTCGACGGACGGGGGAACTATACGCTCGGCATTCGTGAGCAGATCATCTTCCCGGAGATCGATGTCGACAAGGTGAGCCGGATCAACGGATTCGACATCTCCTTTGTCACCACCGCTCAGACCGACGAGGAGGCCTATGCACTGCTGCAGGAACTGGGCTTTCCGTTCCGTAAGCGGGAGACGGCTGAAGCCGAGGCGACGGCCGCTGCATAAGTACAGAGAGAACGTTAATTAGGATAGAGAACCAGCAAGGTCTAGATAAGAGAGTTCATGGCACGTAAATGTCTGATCGCGCGCGAAGTCAAGCGCCGGAAACTGGTGGACAAGTATGCCGAGAAGCGGCAGGAACTGAAGGATACCGGAGACTACGAGGGGCTGCAGAGGCTCCCGCGCAACAGCTCGCCGGTGCGGCTTCGCAACCGCTGCATGTTAACGGGACGTCCAAGAGCGTACTACCGCAAATTCGGACTCTGCCGTGTCGAGCTTCGGCGACTCGCCCTGGAAGGAAAGATTCCTGGAATCAGGAAATCAAGCTGGTAATTCACCTACAATGATTGTGAAGGACGACCTGGTCAATTCAATACGACTATGACTGATCCCATTTCAGATTTTCTGACGCGGATACGAAACGCATCACGGGCAGGACACCGTTCTGTGGATGTCCCAGCCTCGAAATTAAAAGAAGGCCTTGCGAACATCCTGAAGGATCAGGGGTT
>CBFGQN010000090.1:0-10243 GCA_965650895.1 uncultured Ignavibacteria bacterium
CTATCAGCAATGAGCTATCGGCGATGAGCTATCAGCAATAAGTTTTTAGCTGCAGGAGACTCTCGCGCCCTGACCTGAAGGGCATACATACTGCTTGTGGTAAAGCACCTGACTATGAATCAGAAATACGGGTTCGATTCCCGTCAACGGCTTTCCAGACTTGCGCGAGAGATTCTGTTGAACGGTATTGAAAGAGAAAGAATGCAGGGGACGATCCCGCATCCCGACATGTGAAGCATACATACTTATGGGTAATCCATGGGGCGGAGGTTCGAATCCTTCCCGGCGCCGGCGTGATGAAATTCCGCAGGCACCGGTAGCTCAGCGGTCAGAGCAATGGAGCGGTACGACAGCTTCCCAGACTTATGCGGGATTTCCTCCCCATTGATTTTTTCGGCTCGGTCCACATATGCCGACCGTTTCACAAAACCCTGCACTTCGTGCCCTGACCGGAGAAGCATACATACTGCTCCTGACGGAGCCCGGCTTGTCACGCCGACACAGGTCGCCGGTGGCGACCGCTTTTCCGACTTGCACGAAGCTGTTTATAGGCTGAACAGAAGTGCCTGCAGGTTTTACAGTGAGAGAGAAAGAAAGGGCATGGCCAATATCCGAACATTGCTTGACGGACTGATCCGCGCTGAACAAGGGATTCGCGAGACGACGTTCCTGGCTCCGGCACTCCGGGGCGGACGAATCCGCACGCGGATGCAGGGACTGATTTACGAATTCGTTCCCGAATCGGCGACGTTTGAAGGGTGGGGCATCTTCCGGCCTCAGGACGGGAGACGGGCTGATCTGGTCGAAGAAGCTTCTCCCTATCTGATCGACGAGTATCTGAGGCTCTTCCCAGCACTTCGTTTGCGGCTGTCGTGCAAGATGGAAAACGCTACGTGGCTTGCCTGTCCGGTCAACTCGTCCGAGGCATGGCGACGTTTCGATCTGCGCGGACCGGTGCCGGTTCATCTGGTAGGGGATGCTTCCCCGATGGAGCAAGTTATCGGAAGGTGGGATGGAACCTCCGTGTGGTTTCAGGAGGTTGACAGACGAGGAGATCCGATCCGTGCGGAACAATTGCGGGAACTGGTGAAGAGAGGAGAATATCCCGACCGGAACTTCCTGAAAGGTCTGACGCCGGAAGAAAAGGAGAGCATAAGGATTGCTCTCGGCAATTCTCCGGAAGGGCGGATTCATCGCAACGGTGAGGCCGCGATACGTTTCGCACTGCGGCGGGGAGGGGGAGAACTGGTGAGAGCGGAAGAACGGAACGATCGCTGGCTTGTAGAATGGCGAACATCCGACGGCGACGGTTATACCTCGGCCGTTGCGAAGAACGATCTGACGGTGATCGGTGCCGGCATCTGCCTCAGCGGCGAGGACCGGAAGTTCGACCTCCAGTCTCTGGTCGGCGTTATGGAGAGGCGACCGGAATGGATGAGATAGAATGAAAAAAACAGTACAGGCAAACAAACTCTACGAACTCAATGAACCCGACCACCTTCCACGAACACCTCTACCGGGGTTCGGAAACCATGTGTCGTATTGCAGAGGCGCATGTGACGATTTGCGGTACGGGAGCGCTCGGCGCAAACATCGCCGAGAGTCTGGCCCGGAGCGGGTTTCGTTGGCTTAGACTTATCGACCGTGACCGGATCGAGGAAAGAAATCTCTCCACCCAGCCCTGGCGTCTCGGCGATATCGGGGCGTTCAAGGCAACGATTCTGGCCTATGATCTTTACCGTGCGGTCGGTGTGAAGGCCGAGGGAATCGCCAGAGAGTTGACTCGGGAAAACAGGATACTTTTTCTCAAAGGGAGCGACGTGATTATCGATGCGTTCGACAACAGCGTCGGCAGAAGAGTGCTGAAAGACTGGGGGGCGGTTGAGGGAACGCCCTGTCTGCATGTCGGTCTTGCCCCGGATTATGCCGAAGTGATCTGGAACGAGGAATACCATGTTCCGTCGTCGGCCAACGACGATATCTGCGACTATCCCCTTGCACGCAATCTCGTGATGACGGCCGCATCGGTGGCCTGCGAGACGCTCATCAGATTTCTGATATCGGAGAAGAAGGAGAGCCGGACGATCACGTTCGGGGACTATGCGATCAAAAATTTGTAGAAGAGCATTCAAACTCACAGATCAACAACACCACATTTATATAATCATGATTACGAGCACGCAGCTGATTGAACTGAACTGGCCGAAGGGAAAGGCCTTCGGCAACGCGCTGGAACTGGCTTCGCAGATGGCCGCAACCGGTGCCGAAGATGAACAGATCCTTGCGGCACTGAAGGATGTGCAGACGAATCCGGAGGCATACGACACGGAGGGAAATCTCTTCCGTGAACTGGCGACTGTCTTCATTGCTCTGAAAAAGCGGGAGGAAGTTCCGGAAGTCCGTGACGAGCCGCTGGATGCTCCGATCTGGGGAGAACATCTGATCGACAAGGGGGCGATCGACCAGCTCCGGAACGCCATGCGTCTTCCGGTGACTGTTGCCGGAGCGTTGATGCCGGATGCTCACATCGGCTACGGCATCCCGATCGGCGGTGTTGTCGCGCTGGAGAATGCGGTGGCTCCGTACATGGTCGGTGTCGACATCGCCTGTCGTATGATGATGTCGATCTATCCGAAGCCGTTGCGTGAGGACTTCGAGAAAATCAACACCTATGATCTGGTAAAGCGGGCGATGCGTGAGGAGACCCGATTCGGTATCGGTGCCCAGTTCGGTCGGTACGACCGGCGCGAGCACGGAGTGATGGACGATCCGGACTGGAACGAGACGAGATTGCTTCGTCACCTGAAGGAGAAGGGAGCGGCGCAGCTCGGAACCAGCGGGACGGGGAACCACTTTGTTGATGCCGGTATCCTGCGCGTCGATCAGGAGGGGGCGGCTGAACTGGGTATCGAGCCGGGAGAGTATCTGGCGATTATGAGTCATTCGGGGAGTCGTGGGGTGGGGGCGAAGATCTGCGAATACTACTCGAAAGTCGCTCAGGAGATGACAAAGCTCCCGAAGGAATTGCGTCACCTGGCCTGGCTGCCGATGGATACCGAAGAGGGGATGGAATACTGGATCAGCATGAATCTTGCGGGAAAGTTCGCATCGGCGAACCACCACGCGATTCATCGGGCGATCTCGAAGCGGATCGGTGAGCGACCGGTCGGACAGGTGGAGAACCACCATAACTTTGCCTGGTTTGAAGAGCATGGGGGAAAGCAGGTCTACGTTCACCGCAAGGGGGCGACACCTGCCGGTGAAGGGGTGCTCGGCATCATTCCCGGCTCGATGGGACACGACTCGTTTATCGTTCGGGGGAAGGGAGAGGCAGCTTCGCTCGACAGTGCAAGTCATGGTGCGGGACGTGTGATGAGCCGGAAGCAGGCAAAGCAGACTCTGCCGAAGAAGGAGCGGGATACATGGCTTGCCGAGCGGGGAGTTGATCTGATGGGAGGAGGAATGGACGAGGCGCCGCAGGTCTACAAGAACATCGAAGAGGTTCTTGCCGTGCAGACCGATCTGATCGAACCGATCGCCCGGTTCACCCCCCGCATCGTCCTGATGGCCGACGACGGCAAGTCCGAGGATTAACGGTCCGGCCCCTCCTCCGCGGAGGGGCCGTCACCCCACTCTGGCGGGGATGACCGGGTGGGCACGAGCAACCCTGCTACCCCCGAGCCCCCCCCTTCCCCTCCTTCGGAGGGGCCGTCACCCCGCGCAGCGGGGATGACGGGGGTGGGCACGAGCGATCCGGACATCTCTGACTCTACTCCCACAAAATTCCGGCAATCCCTCACATCCCGGTTGTCCTCTTTCCCTGTCACCGTATCTTCATCCCATCATCCATTATCCCGAATGTGATCATGCCCCGACGTCCGATCATTCCTGCCACCGAGCGGGCGAAACGTCACGCCCGCGAACTTCGCAACCACAGCACATTTGCCGAGATAGCGCTATGGAAGCATCTGAAAGGAAAACAGATGTGCGGCTATGACTTCCACCGACAGAAGCCGATCTTCAACTATATCGTTGATTTCTTCGCTCCCGATCTGATGCTTGTGATCGAAATAGACGGATCGAGTCATAGAGGGAAGGAACGATATGATGCGCTGCGTCAGCATGAGATCGAGCGGCTCGGCATTCACTTCCTGAGGTTTTCCGATAGTGATGTGCGATTCAGGACGGAGGAGGTACTGGAGGGCATCAGGGAGTGGATTGAGAAGAAAAAGAGCGGGTGAGATGTTGAAAGAGTATGTTGGGCAGAGCGGGAGAGAGGAGTGAAAGTATCAGTCAGGTCCCCTTCTTGCCCACCCCATCTCGCCTGCGGCGAGAGTCCTCTCCGGGGAGGGGAGTCCATGCGGTGATGCCTCCTTTCATACTTGCCGCTTTGAAGTTCTGCTTGCCCAGTACGTCGGCTGCAGCCACGCTCCGGTTGCCGGTGCGGCAGTAGCAGATGATCTCCTTATCCCGATATTTCTCCAGACGCTCCAGCGACTGCGACAGTTCCTGGAGGGGAATGTGAAGAGATCCCGGAATCGATTTTGCCTTCCGTTCCGAATCCGTCCGGACATCGAGCAGAATCGCTTTTTCCCCGTTCAGTCGTGTCCGTACTTCGTCGACGGTATATTGGGTGATGTTTCTGTTGGCAAAAGCTCTCCCCAGAAAGAGGAGAACGAGCAGAACCAGTACGGCAAGCAGTAACCAGATCATCTTCCCTCTCCCTGTTCCACTGGAAGTCCCGCTTCATTCCAGGCTGTTATACCTCCTTCCATCATCGTTACGTTAAAGCCCTGAGCTGTAAGCAGATCACTTGCTGTCCGACTCCGGTTGCCGCTGCGACAGTAGACCAGAACCGGACGTGATGTGAACGGCTCAAGTTCATCCACCCGCTCTTCCAGTTCCTGCACTGGTATCAGAAGCGCATCCGCAATGTGTCCGGTCTCGCTCTGATATTCCTCTTCCGTCCGGACATCGAGAACTACTATCGATGGATCGGCTTCAATCATCTTTGCGGCCTCGGTAACGGATACTGTCCGGTACCGGCTCTCCTCCTGTCCTGCGCATCCGATAAGCGGCAGCAGCGACAGAGATAGAGACATCGACAGAAGGGCAGGGAGTGGAAGGAAACGTTGCTGGTACATCCTGATAGTGGTAAATATGAGTACGATTGATGTATGCAAAATAATGGGGGGCGGTCTCTGAAAGTGCAAGACTATGTTGAAGCCGGAAATAGAGGTTACGTACGTCCCAGAAGATTCCAGGCTTCCTCCACCAGTTCATCGAAGAACTGCTCCAGCCCATCGTTTATTCCCCGGCAACCGGCTACAACATCTTCTCCCCACTGCACATAGGCCCGACGACGTTCGATGCTCCAGTCCGGAGGGGGTGTCCGGACGACATCCCGGATGTTGCTGATCTTGTCGGCGATCTTGATCAGCTTTCCCCGGTCGCTCATCTCCGGTGCGTGCTCGATCTGCAAACGTTTGCGCTCGGCCTTCGGCAGGCTCTTGTCATCGGTCATCTCCTCCACCAGAAGCCGTACATCCTGTCCGAACAGGTGTTCAATATCCTCGAATGTAGTCTCCGTATCCTCCACCGTATCGTGAAGGAGGGCCGCCTGGAGAACGGTAATGTCCTCGATCCCACCGACGCGAGCCAGAAGCTCCGCCACCTCGATGACATGATTGACATAGGGGATTGTACCATCCCCTTTCCGATGCTGGTTCCTGTGCTGCTGTGCAGCAAACAGTGTGGCACCGAGCAGTGCGTGTTGAATTGTCCGGCTCATGGAAAAAGATAGGAAGTATTGATGGAGAAAACGGTTTCTGAGAGTCGTCAACAGCAGATAGACGATATCGGAAAACGGAGACGGCCCCGGCGGAAGATGGAATTCCGCCGGGGCCGTCTCAGGTTCTGTTCCGATCCATTCGCTGGAGAAAGCGGAACATGATCTGCTCACTGCATTACTGTACGATCATAAATCGCCCGGATGCCAGCATCTGTCCGGTAACGGTGCTGACGCGGATGAAGTAGTGACCGCTTTGCAAATCTTCCGTCGGCACCAGATCATATCGCTCGCCGTTCTCGATCGGGAGAGGGAAGGATTGGAAGACCGAACGTCCCGACGCATCGACAACTGTGGTGATCACATCGGCACCGGTCAGGTAAGGGGCGTGAATCGTATACCAGACCCCTCCCGAAGCACGCCGTACGATGCTTGATTCCAGCTCAATGTACGTTGTTGCCGTTGTAGACCGACTGTTGTCCTTCTGCAATGAGGCGGTTACCGAATTCAGCGGTCGCTCGACGACGTTAATTGCAGAGAGAGGGACCGATTCCGGTCCGCTTCCTGTGGTTATGCGGTTGACCCATTCCTCATTCCTCATCGCTGTCTCTTCGTAGTTGAAAACGGCTCCGCGTGTCAGGAGAAGTTCTCCCTCCGGTGTCGGTATAATGACGTAGAGGGCAACCGGGTGTCCAAGTGCCGGACTTAACTCTCCGTTCTGCGAACCGGAAGCGGTCAGTCCTGCACCGTTCCGCAACGATTTATCGGTGTAGGTTTCCCAGGCGGCAATGCGTTCCGGCGCGGAGGCAACCAATCGTTTCTGGTCCGGAGTCAGAGAAAGTCCTTGCAGCTCGAAGACGGCAATACGCATGAACTGCGCCGCTGCATTCTCGATATCGAGCAGCTTCTCTTCAACACCTGTATTGATCAGACGATCATACTGATTCCCCACAAGGCCTTCGCGAATATATCGTGCCTGTGCGGCGATAACGCCCCAGGCCTCAGGATCAGGCTCGATATATCCCACCAGTGTTGTGTTGGCACTGCTGTTGCCCGATGCGGTTCTTGTTGCCGATCCATTCTTCTGCACCGTCCCCTGCTCGGTGACGAATGCTCCCCAACTGCCGAGTGCGCTCTGCTGAAGCCGGTTTCGCCAGGTCGTACCACGCATGAACTGCGGGAACCCGGCTGAACGTTCCTCACCGAGGAGAATGGAAGCCGTGTACAGAGAAAGCAGATCGATATTCTCTGCCCACTCTTCTGCCTGAACGTTGCCGACTCTGTTGCGGAGTTCTCTGAGTCCGGCATTTCCGGAGCCTTCCTCTCCTCGCATTGCCTCAAGCAGAACCATACCGTGTGGTGTGTTCTGCGTTGCCGCTCCGGACTTCACCAGTGCCAGCAGATCTGTTCCACTGGAATTGTTTTCGGGTAAAAGCGTCAGCGTCAATTCACGGCTCGGATTTACCTTCCGGACGTATCCGACCAGGCGCTCGACCGACTGGTCATCGGCCAGGTAGGAGGGACCGCCGTCGTACTGGAAGCCGTACCAGGCCCGCATGCTGCCGGCCATCTCTTCGGGGGTCATGCGGTTAGCTGCGCGACCCGAGAAGAATGCTTCGATCTCGTTGATCCGGCGCAGACGTGCCTGGTCCCGATCATCCAGCATATCAACGGCACGGGCAAGAAGAGCTGCCATGCGACTTTCGGTCTGCGAAGCTCCCAAGCGGAGCTCGACCTTGCCGAGCCAGCTTTTTGCCTGGTAGTAGCGTTCCAGATCCTGATCTGTTCTGTAGTGACCTCCCGGAACGAACTCTTCATAATTGATCCGGCGATCGGGAAGAACTGAGGATTCTGCGGTCCCGCCGCTGCGAATTTTCTCGACTTCCCCACGCACGATCTCCGAAACCTGCGGATTGACCGTAGCGGAGGGATTCAACAGCAATCGTGCGGTTTCGATGTATGCCAGAAGTCGATTTGTCCCTTCGCGGACTTTGCTGTCCGGCTCACTTGCAACGGCCACACCCAGATTCGTCGCCAGACTGGTCAGGACAGCCTGCAAATCGGATGCGAGATGATCACGCTGGGCCTGGCGATACGCTTCTTCCGAAGTGACGCGCAGACCACTTATCACCGCATCGGTGGTGATAAACGGGACGAATCCCGGCATATCTTCCATTGCATTGTATGCCTGTGCGAAGCTTCCCATTGCCTCGCTCTTCAAAGCTGCACGATCCCTCTGCAGGCTTGCGCGTTCGGAACCGGAGAACCACCGTTCCCAGGAGAATCCTCCGGCAGGGGTGATGATATTGGCGAAGTCGGAACGCGGATTCGGTTCCGACAGACCGATTGTTGCCTTGTATTTCGGTGTGCGATACGGCGTGTAGGTGCCGTACGATGTGGTTACAGGAATTGTGATCGTCGGGACCACTCCCGATCGGGGAGACATGTCATTATAGCGTACAACGTCGGTTTCCTGGGCGGTCAGTGCCGTTCCCAGAAGCAGCAGCGTCGTGATTACGGCTACCTGTATCCCCCCCGCCGTTCGGGTGAGTAGTTTATGCGGATTCATGGTCTTCTCCTTCATCATATGGATACATCACCCTCGGTATCTGTAAAAACACAAGAACCGTGCCGGATTCATTCAAGACTGTTTCCCTGCCGTTTTCAGAAAGTTTAGAGGTGTCCTGTCAGTGTGTCGGGGGTTCCTGTGCGGTATTGGCATGGACAGGGGAAACGAAAAAACGCCCGGCGAATTTTCCGTTCGCCGGGCGTTGAGATGAAATTCCTGTCCTGAAAGATTAACGGAGGAAAAGTATCAATCCGATTCCTGCTCCGGCATCGAGGTAATGTTCATTTCCCGGACCTTGCAGGCTTTCAAGAAGGCTGCTGGAGACTGCTGCCGGATCAAGCGTTCCGGTTGTGGCCGGTTCGGAAGAGGTGTGAAGCGTCCGATAGTGCAAGCCCGGCTTGAATTCGATACGGAGTGCGTTCCCCACTCGGTAGCTGATCGGAATCGAGAATCCGGCATGAAGATAATTCGTGCCGATTCCTCCCGTGATCTCAACTCCGGCTTTCCAGTGATATACCGGTTCGATGCCGAATCGGTAACCGAGTCCTCCCCACACCTCGAACGTTTGTTGCTCAGTAGTACGATTGCTGTTCGATGTCGAGGTCGAGACGCGGTTCCGGGTAATATACTGCGTCGTCCGGTTGATGCCGGAGGCGTCGACGAAAACCACCCTGTCGGTGACCTGTTCGACCACCCGTGATGTCGTCTGCATTCGCTCGACTTTCTGTTCAGTATAGGGCATTGCGCCGATCACTCCGAAGAAACGATGGTTGTTTCCACGGTCAGGTTCCACGCCGAAAACCAGTTGCATTGCGGATAGCGGTCCCTGATTCGCTGGAGCCGCAACAGTCGTCATTCCGGAAGGAAGGAGCATTTGTGACTGCGAGTTTGCAAGAGTTGCGGCGATATTCCCTTCGATTCCGACAAATAACATCAACCGTTTCGGTCCGGAGACAACGTTCAGAGGGGCATCGCTGACCAGACGTTCG
The DNA here is from genome assembly GCA_965650895.1 of uncultured Ignavibacteria bacterium. GTDB lineage: Bacteria > Bacteroidota > Ignavibacteria > OLB7 > OLB7 > JAGWAZ01. Next base: position 9,347 of record CBFGQN010000090.1, read on the forward strand.
GTAGTCGTTTCCGGGGAGCTGCTTTTGGTTGCCGATACATTCTGATCTGCGATCAGGCGATCATCCGCCATTTCGGCCGACTTTCCCGGAGGAAGTGTTGTGGTCGATTGCCACTGCTCCACCGAGACCTTGGTGCCGATATCTGCGGCCAGAGTGATCGAAGAATCCTGTGCGTAGATGTTGCCGGAGTTGGCAACCGGCGGTGCGGTAACCGCCGCTCCATTCCGTGCCTTTTCGATCCCTTCGATGCCCCCCATCTCCTCGAACTCTTCCCTGCTGAAGGCCAGCGTATCTATCAAGTTTTGATAAGCGGCCCGGCCGATCGGAAGCGCAATGTAGACCGAATCGCTTGAGACGGGATCGCTGATTGCAATTCCGTCTGTCCGGATAGACGTTTCATTCTCTCGTCCCCCGCGAATGTTGAAGCTCTGATCGGGATTTATCTGAATTCCGTTTTCGCTGAGTATATCCAGAATCCGGGGGATCTCATCTTTGTAGGCAATACGCGGTTCTCCCGAGATGCTGTCCTGCAGGCTGCCGATGATCGACTGTGATTCGGTGGTCCCCTCCATATCGTCATTTGCTGATGCCGTTGAGCGATTACGTCGGGTTTCCGGTGTCAACGTCAGTTGCAGACCATCTGCCAGGAGAGGTTCATCCTCCGATCCTCCCAAGTCACCATACGCAAATGTCGGCGCATTCATGTCCCTTGCGGGAGTGTCGTACACTTCCTCGGTTATTGCTGCCGTGACATCGAGGTCCTGCCTGTTGTCTTGCTCAACCTTGTCAATCGAACGGTCCATCGGGATCGATTTCGGTGCAAAAAGGGCCGGAGAAGAGTCTTCCTTTCGCGAGGTCAATTCTTCCGGCGTCAGAGCGGCCATCATCTCTTCCGGC
>CBFGQN010000091.1:0-10191 GCA_965650895.1 uncultured Ignavibacteria bacterium
TGCCGACTGCGTTTCTCTTCCCTTCTCTTTCCGCTCGGTTGCCGGGCGTTCGAGCGGTGTAAACACGTCTGCACCCGGCTCAAGTCTCCAGAGGTTCTCACCGGATGTGTTGCTATGGATAAAAAGAGAACCGTCTCCGGTTTCGGCCAGACCGATGGGGCCTGATATGTCGGGAGCGGGAACTGCAGTATGTGTTCCTCTGTCCGGATCGAACTCCTCAATGTACTTTGTCCGGACTACGACGTTGCCGTTCCGGCGAACGAGGATGAGGGGTACTCCGGCATACTTGTTGCCCACGATGCCGATACTTGATTGCCTCCAGGTCCGGCCGCTGTCGGTTGATCGTATGGGACCTTGTTCACCGAAGTAAAGCAGAGAGGTGCCGGTATGGAGCAACTGCCGACCTTGAAAGCCTGTAGAGAGTTCCTCCAGTCCGGAAGGAGGCAGAGAAAGAGAACGTCGTAGTCCGGTATACGACCACAAAGGAGTCAGGTAGAGAATCCTGTCGGGTGTTGTGATCACCCAGTTGACCGGATAGGGAGTCCCCCGGCCGAATGCCCAGAGCGTATCGATAATCCCTCCATTCGGATCCCGTCTGCTCACGCAGAGCAGATCCGACGGATTATGTCCGCTTCTCTCTCTGACCAGCTTCAGATAGAACGAGTCGTCGAGCATGTAGTATCCCAGAGAGGGAATGCCCTGCCGTTGTTCCCAGGTCGCACCGTTATCACTTGATTGCCAGAGTTGCGCGGAATCGGGACCGGTAAACGACCCCATTTTGCGAATATCGTCGAGGTAGAGGAGGCCGTCGGGAAACATGCCGATCTGATACCACTGTTGACTGGTGGAATCGACGTCCTGAGCAAGCACAGCCTCCCATGTTTTGCCGTTGTCCACAGATCGAAGCGCCGGATGCTTCGGAACGGTCAGGAGGTATGAGCCGTCTCTTACGACCATGAGATCTTTTTCGCCGATCGGAAAATCGATTGCCGAAACAGGCTGCCAGGATGTCCCCTGATCTTCGGATCGCCAGAGTGTGGACCCGTCTCCCGATCCTCCCGCCAGCAACCCTCCGCTTGAGTCTGCACAGAGGATTGTACATGTCAGTGGGAGAGGAGAGAGCAGCGACCACGTCTTTCCGTCGTCATCCGATCGGTAAAAGTCGTTGGTGGCTCGTTCCACCATATAGACGGTGCTGCCGTGGTTTGCCAGGGCGACAAGAGGGGATTGCTGTCCGAACGGAGCGGGTAATTTTTCCCATGCTCCCTGCGCTGCCGCCGTCAGTGGAACAAGGAGAAGGGAGAAGACGACGATAGCGGGCACTCTTCTGTTCATGATGATAATTCGGTTTGTTCGGTGACGGTGATTTGGCTTGCCCGAAAATACGAAATGAAGATTACTATGCCACCATCCGCAAGACCGTCGTGCAATGGCAGGAGCACGTCTCGTCGCAAGCGTGCGCGGGGGCTTCGGAAAGATGGGTCCGGCAGGAAACCTGCCGGGGAATTCTCCCCCGTCTCGACTTTTGCTCGATGTATCGTGCGGGTGGAGAGAAGATCGGGCGTTACGTAGCCGATCCTGCCGCAACCGTGAAGGTTGCGGCTACCGGAAGATGGTGCTTACTCGCCGCAGATACCACCGCAGAGCGTGATCCGGCTTCCGGTCTTTCGCTGTCCGGCAGCGATGGAGGAGCCTGCTGATTGGGGGAGGACCGGCGCTTCGATCCGGACATCGACCGAGCGGCGCTGCTCGAAGGCCAGGTCGTTCTGGTTGATGGCCCGGCCGACCGCGACGACCATCACGCGCCCTTTACGCCGCAACTCCCGGTACTCCGGTATCCGCTCGTTCCAGACGCCGTCGAGCATGATCGCCGTGTACCAGGCCCGAAGCTCGCTCAGCAACTGGTTCCCCTGGGTCTGCCGGTCGGTCCCCATTGCCCGGTCGTACTCGCGGAAACCGATGCCGTGCGGAAGCGTTCCCGATGCGAACGTTCCGTCGACCTTCTGCAGGCGGATCCCGGAGGCGTCGAAATCGATCTCCTCTCCGGTGTAACGACAAAGCGGATGAATATCCCGCGGATCGGTCCAGCCGGTGACGTAGACCCGGACAGTGTCTTCTCTTTCAAGAGCACGAACCACGCAGGGTGCCTGCAACGCACTTCGCATATTGTCGGTGAAGAGGTCGACAGCCGAGTCGACCTTCACCGCAAACTCGTCCCGCCGCTGCCGCATCTCGTCCCACCGGATGCAGATGCTCTCCTGTTTTTCCCGCTCGATCCAGGGCTGGTGGAGTTTGTAGCGATAAAGATCATCCTCCTCCACTGCCGGCATGTTCTCCGGACATTCCTCGACCGATGTGTAGAGATCCTCGTCGAAGACCGAACGGCATGGAGTGTGCCGGACGTAGTTCCGCGTGGTCGGACACCAGTAGCCGGTGATGAAGAACTGGACGTTCGAGACCGGGAAGTCCTGAGCGCAGCGGGAGCTGAAGTAGACCGTCGTGTCCCACAGGTAGAGGGTGTGGATCAGCGTATCCGAACAGGTGGCGCTGAAGCTGAGAACGTCGCTGGTCGGGATGTGGCGACCGTCCTTCGGATCGACCGTGACGGTGAGCTGCCGGACCGCTCCTCTCCCCAAGGGACCGGACGGAATGAGATGAAAATATTCTCCCTCAGCATTGGTCCGTACCTCGTTCTTTGTGCCGGTTGTCGCGTCTTCGACGACGACGTTGACCGACATCGGGCGGGTGACGTCGTGGAGATTCCCGCTGCCGTCGCTCTCAAGTTCGCGGGCCATCACCCGGATCTGGAGGACATGCCCGCTCCGCTCCGGGATAGCCGTTTTGTAGATGTCCAGATCGTCTCCCCCTCTGTTCGATGAGAAGGCAAACCAGTCACCGCCGGGGGCCAGGAAGGGATGCCCTTCGTCCGAGCCGGACTGATTGACTCCGGGGAGGGGAAGCCGTTCGGCTCTCCCGACCGGTTCCCCCGACCGTCCGTCGATCGGTACGAGGTAGATGTCGTAGTCGCCCGATGCGTTGCTTGAATAATACAACCGCCCGTCAACGCCGGGGAAGGGGGTCTGCTCCGATGCCTCCCGAGTGTTGATCCCCTCCAGGGGCACCGGATCGCTCCAGCCTGCCGGGGTTTTCCGGCTGACGTAGATGTCGGTCAGACCCGAGCCGGGGTTCCGTCGGTCGCTTGCGAAGTAGAGAAACTGTCCGTCCGGAGAGAGGGCCGGAGTGTCGTCCCAGCCGGTGCTTGAAAGACCCGAAAGACGTTCCACCTTCCACTCGCCGCCGGCGAGTCTCATCTCGTAGAGATCGTTGTCGTAATCCCGTCCGTCCACCGGGCGGTTCGATGCGAAGACGCCGTAAGTGAAGTCGCAAAGACTGAACGTGACGCATCCGTCGAGCAGGACCGGTTCCTCTTCACCCTCTGATCGTCTGTTGACCGGTGATCCGACCGGTGTGCGGGGACCGAGCCGCGACCCGTTTTTTCCCTCGGCCTTCACCAGTCGCCTGGAACGGAAGGGCATCGACTCGGCGGTCGTCACCCAGAGCTCGATCTCGTTGTCGACGATGCGCATCGTGGCGGCGTAATCGTCGGCCCGGGAATTCAGCTCGGCGTATGGCTCCACACTCTGGGCAGAGAGGGGAAGGACAGCACCCAGAGAAAAAAGGATCAAAGCAAGAAATCGATTGATTGACGGATTCATAATCGATGAGTATATGAGTGTATGAGTTGTGAGTGTATGAGTGAGAGAGTGATTGAGTATAAGAGTCTGTTCCTTACGTATTGACGGTTCGTATCTGACTATTCAAAATTGACTACTGGTAGCCACTCTCCCAAAGCCGAAAGCTCACGCAATCCGCCGCGGCGGACGCAAAGAGCAAAGACGCAAAGCCGATCCCGCAAAGCTCATAGCTGACTGCTCACTGCTGACAGCTCAAAGCTCCTCCCTCAAAGCCGGCCCCGCAAATCCCACTGCTGACAGCTCATTGCTCAAAGCTGACTGCTGACCGCTCAAATCCCCCCCCCTCACAACGGATAACACAACTGCACCGTAACCGCAGGCGTCCCCAGCGTCGGCGCATCGTTGGCGATATTGGTAATCCAGAGAATGCCGCACTGTCCCCCCGGCAGGGTGAAGACGATCACATCCCAGAGATCGACGTCCAGACAGCCGGGGCTCCCGCTGCCGCACTGCGACAGATAGAAGTTTGCGATGTCGCAGGCGGTCTGTCCGGCCACCGTCGGCTGGCGGTTGCCCACCACCTGCCACGAGGCGTTGTCGGTGCAGATGCGGGCGCTGGTACCGGGGATATTGATGCTTTCGATCCAGAGATCCCGGTTTCCGGTGATGTTCCCCCCCTGCGCCACGTTGTCGTTCTCGTACTGGATCGAGTTGTTCTGTTCGTTGATGATGATCCCCTCGTACCACTGTCCGTTGTTCGATCCCCACTGGTGCATGATCTGCACGCGGGACCCCCGGCAGAGCGTGTCGGCCGTTCCGTTGAGCAGATAGGTCTGCAGAACGCAGTCACCCTGAATTCTCAGTTCACCCTGATATCCCGTTCGTCCCGGTCCGTTCCCCCGTCCCCCCGGCCAGACCGTTCCGTTTGTCGGAAGGAAGGTGACCCGGAACGTGCCGGAATCGTTCGGTCCGACGCTCAGGTTCGACGGAGAGAGACTGAAGACGTTCGCCCCGCTCAGGTTGGTGACCAGTCCGCTCAGGTCGAGCGGACAGGGACCGTCGTTCTTTATCACGAGCGTTCGTGTCGTCGGGATGCCGACGCAGGTGAGCATCGGATCGAGGAGGCCGTTGCGGAAGAGGGTGGAGGCGGCGGTATCGATCCGGCAGCCGAATGTCCCGGCAAGTCCGTTGAAGCGGACGACAAGTCTTTCTCCACAGCCCGATCCTCCCGTAATCACCGATTCTCCCTGACCCCGGTAGACCGCAAAGACGATGCTGTCGACGACGGTGCCCGGTGTGGTCGGAGCGAAGCGGATCGACATCTCATCTCCCTGCGATCCCCCCGCAACCGGTTCGGGTGCGCGGACGACCTGCAGGGCCGGACTGGTGAACCCGCTCTCCACCTCGAACCTCCAGACGCACTCCTCATCGCCGGTGTTGACGATGTCCGAAAGGTCAATATCGGTGACGCTCGCAACGCCGACGCAGGCCGAATCCCGCACGTCGATCGGATCGATCTCCTCCGGACAATCACAGTCGATGCAACTGTCGACCAGCAGACCGATCTCGATCCGCTGCTGCAGCGTCCCGGCTCCGGTGCCGGTCACCGCCACCTGTTGCGAGGGGAGGGACTGCGGTCCGGTTGCGGTGAAAATTGCGCAGATCGCAAAAGGTGTGTTCGGCGGAATGCTGAAGGATGTGCCGAGACTGTTCCCCGCTCCGTCGAAGCCGACCAGGCTGAGTCCGGCGATGCCGGGATCGGGAAGGTTGAAGTCGATGTCGCCCGGACAGGTGTGAAGGAGTTCCGGTGTGCAGAGCGTGTCCGATGTCCGGTCCTCCAGACAGAAATCGATTTCAAACCGGTTGCTCCGGGTCGAGTTGCAGATGAAGTCGGCCCGGCTCCGGACGCGGTAGAGAACGTTGACGTCGCGGCAGGGGAGGAAGACCGTGTCGCGGATGGTTGTGCCGGTCAGTTCAAGGTTTTCGCGGAAGCCCGGCAGGATACGGCGTGCGTTGATGTATGCACGTTCGGCCGGAGGAGGAAGATCGATCGTCACCTCGTAGGTCTCCCCGACAAGCGGCACCTGGATGTTCTCGTAGCGTACCGATCCGTTGGCGACGGTCCGGGCGCTCTGACCGAACTCGCCGATGCGGGAGAGCCGGACGTTCGCCCCGGCGATGCCGGTCCCGTCCTGATTCTCCACCTGTACGGTGACCGCCACCGGGACCGAGAGATCGTCCGACGGTTCGACCGCGTCCTGACATCCGGTGATGGCCGTCCCGAGCACGGACCCGAGCAGCAGAAGGAAGAGGGGAAGACGTCCTCCGAATCCTGGCCCTCCCTGGAAACCGGACCTGTTGTCCGGGTTCTGCGATACCGCTGTTTGCCGACTGATGTTTTTCATCGAACCTGTTTGTTCTGATAATTCCGATATCTGTGGGAGGGGTGAGAATGTTTTGCCCCTGCGATGTTCCCGACCAACCGTTTCACAGCCGGAGAGGGGCAAACGTTTTTGCCCCCTACGAACCCGCCAACCAACCATTCAACGATTTAACAATTCAACAATTCAACCATCCCCCAACTGCTTCCTCACCACCCCACCAACCATCCGATCTTCAACAATCCCGAATGCACAACATTGGTATTGACCACCATTTTTTCTTCACACGCCGGGCATGGGGTTCGGAGGTTCAGCCGGTTATAGCGATAGCCCAGGGAGATCGAGAGGGGACCGATCGGCAGCCCGAGACCGAGACCGGCCAGATACTGTCCGTGGTCGTCCGGGTTGACCGAGGGATCGGCCCCGGCCCCTTCGTAGTCGCCGTCGAAATAGATTCCCCCTTCGATGAAGACGTAGGGACGGAACGAGCCTTCGACGATCTCCTTCTCCCGCAGGTAGTAGACCGTCGAATCGGTCCGCAGAGCCGACGGAACTTCCTCGATATCGTCGTCGTCCGGCAGCGTTGCCGGGGCATCCCCTTCGCGCCCGAACTGGCAGGGGGAGGGGACGAGTCGTTCGGCCTCGACGACTTTCGGACTTCCGGCGAGCGTGTAGCGGAGGTGGGCGATCAGGGGGAATCTGAGGCGCAAGACTCCTTCGGTCGCGGGAACCTCGATCGGATCGATCACCGGCTCATCATCGACTCTGTAGCGTCCCGGTTCGATCATCACCCCTCCGCCGATTGCCGCGGCAAGATGTTCTCCCAGAAGATCCCCGAACGGAGCCACCAGCACCTCCGCACCGAAGTAGAAGGGATCGAAGCCGATCTCCTGCTCCGACTCATCCGCCCCGCCGTAGCCGAGCAGCGCGCTGATCTCCAGAAAATTCGTCGAAGGGGAAATGCTCCCTTGTTCGCGATACAGTTCCCGAGCCGGACGAACCGGCACCACCAGCGTCTGTCCGCCGATGCCGAGTCCGCCGATGCTGAAGGAGACCGCCTCCTCCACCTGCAGCGTCGTGTCGCGGCAGTCGTCGTTCTCGAACCAGCGGAATCGCAGTCCCTGCCGTTCCTCTCCGAAGCTCCGCATCAGGACCCGTCGGGCGGAGACGACGTTCCGGAGCGTCCGTCCGTCGCGAAGCCGCACGTCCATCACCGTATCTCTTCTCCCATCGGGAGCCGGCACCGGGCATTCGCGACAGGGAGTCTCCTGCGCACGGAGTTCGGCGGCGACGAAGAGAAGGAGAAGAAGCAAAAGTCCGGAAGAAACGCGGGACGGTTCCTTCACGGCAATAGACTGAACCCGGGAATACATCGATCCCTGCATGGTACGCACTCTGAATGTGGAAGAGGTTGCCGAGACTGTCGGTTCGTTCCTGACACGGCAAATATAGAGAAGGGGGAAGGTGGTATGAAAGCCGGATTCGGGAGTATTCTTACCGTTTGGGAGATTCGGGGGAGGAGTGAGTTATGAGCAGTGAGCAGTCAGCTATGAGCAATCAGCGGTGAGCTTTGAGGGGTAGATTTGAGGAGGGGGGTATGAGCGGGGAGCAGTCAGCCGTGAGCTATGAGCCGGGAGTGAGCGGTCGGATTGTCATCCCTCATACACTCGCAACTCTCTGACTCATATACCCGATTTGAGGAGTCAGCTATGAGCCGTGAGATTTGAGGGGGTGTCTTTGCTCTTTGCGTCCTTTGCGTGAATCTGCCGGTAGAGGAGTAGTGAACGATATGGCATAACCCTTGAACTTGCAATCTGCCGAAGCTGGAACTTGCAATCTGCCGAAGCTGTCTGCGAAATGAACTACTTGCTTTTTAAGCAGAATAGATTGTTTTGTCCCCTTTCTATAATGAAGCGAGAATATGACTTGCAATCTGCCGAAGCTGGAACTTGCAATCTGCCGGAATGAATTGTAGTTTGGCCGACATGAATAGCCCATCGGTCTACCCTCGCTGGATCAGGCCTCGCCTGCTGGATGCTCTGGAGGATTCTCCGGTCGTCTTGATTCGCGGTCCGCGCCAAAGCGGAAAGACTACGCTTGCGCAAAGCCTGGACGGGGAGAGAAAATACGGATACGTGAACTTTGACGATCCGGACTTGTCGGATGCGGCGGTGGCCGATCCTGCAGGATTTGTTGCCGGGCTTCCGGATCACGTTATTCTGGATGAGGTTCAACGGGTTCCGGAAATATTCTCAAGTCTGAAGATGGCCGTTGATGTCCGGCGCGAACCGGGACGGTTTATCCTGACCGGATCGGCCAACATCCTGACGCTTCCCAGATTGTCTGACTCACTTGCCGGCCGCATGGCTCTCCTTCACCTTCATCCGCTGTCGCAGGCGGAAATTGAACGCTCGGAACCCGACTTTCTCAGGAGACTCTTTGCCGCTGAGTTCACTCCATCAGTTTCACCTGATCAGGAGACGACCCGCCCCGACATTCTCCAAAGGGTGACAACCGGAGGATACCCTCCGGCAATAAGCCGACCCAATCCCTGGCGGAGGATTGCATGGTATCAGGATTATGTGGAAACTCTGGTACAGAGGGATGTGAGGGAACTGACACGGATCCAGGGACTGGATGTTCTCCCCCCTCTGCTGCGAATCGCAGCCGGAGAGAGTGCACGACTCACCAGAATTTCCGAGCTGGCATCCAGACTTCCGAAAAGTCGTCCGACGATCGAGGCATACGTAACGCTGCTGGAACAGCTCTTCCTGATGGAGCAGCTCCCGGCGTGGAGCAACAATCGAATGAAGCGATTGATTAAAACACCGAAACTCCACATCGGAGATACCGGTTTGGCATGCGGACTTCTCGGGATCGACCCCGGAGGGTTGCAGAATGATTCGGAACTGTTCGGGCAGTTGTTCGAGACGTTTGTCTATCAGGAGTTACGTCGGCATGCATCCTGGGAGAGGACACCCACCCGGTTCCATCATTTCCGGGACAGAGATGGAGTGGAAGTGGATCTGGTCCTTGAGCGAAGCGGCGGGGACCTCGCAGGTATAGAAGTGAAGATAGCCGATCGGGTCTCATCGAAGGATTTCCGCGGCCTGCGCAAACTTGCCGAAGGAACCGGCAAACGGTTCCGTGCCGGAGTTGTGGTGTATACCGGCAATTCCCTTCTCCCGTTCGGAGACCGGATGTTCGCTCTCCCCGTCTCCGAGCTCTGGGCTGCCGGCAGTCCTTCCGAACCCGGATGAATTGAAGCGCACCGCTTGTCCGGTTGCTCACGAAGATGCGAATACTCGAATAGTTCTTCCCTTCACCGGGAGCCGGTTCTACATCCTCGGCGTGAAGGCTTGTTCCGGGAGTCCTTATTGCTATTTTACGCGACAGTTGCCTTACTGCTGAATCCATATAACCCACACCACTATGCGCTCTCACTACCTGTGGCCTCTTTGTTCTCTGTGGTCCCTGCAGCTGCGCAGAATTCCATGCCGGGCCACCTTGTCGTTCGCGGCAATCCGAATACTTCCTGTCCTGACCTTGCATAAATCCGCATAAACTCTCATTAACCTTGCAGCAAAGACATGGTAGAAGCAACAACAGTATTTGATTTTGATCGATCGAAGCTCGCGTTGAGCTATGATGCAGAACGCTTGCAGCAGGACACGCTTGCGGCGATTCACGATATGCCCCCCTACATTTTCTACAACGTCGTTCCGCTGACCATAGCCGGCGGGCGGAACAAGGAGGTGTCGGACTTCTCGAACCCGGAGTGGGCCTCCTGGACGCAAACGCAGCGGCTGAAAGAGAGTCCCTATTTCCTTGAAGTGCTGGAGAGTCTTGAATGCGAAAAGACAAGCGTGCGGCTTATGAGACTCGGGCCCGGATGGTCGGTCGATGAACACACCGATCCGCAACTCGACCTGGAGTTCCGCAATCAGATCCGGCTCCACGTCCCGATCTTCGTCAACGACTCCGTCGACTTCGACCTCGATGGTGTCGGTCATTGGCGCACTCCCCGGATCTCGGCCACCGGATAGACAGCCTGGCCGGAGAAGGTTCGTTCACCGAGCGGGACGGTGATGGGATCGAGGCCTGGACCGGCGAAG
>CBFGQN010000092.1:0-10172 GCA_965650895.1 uncultured Ignavibacteria bacterium
ATCCTTGTAATACGGGTTCTGCGACTTGTCAAGACTACTCATAACGTACTCTCCATCAATAATTCCGAACCAACAATTCCGACACCTTCTGATTCCCTTCCCGCTTCGTCACCCACGACGTCTGCACGGACTCGACATGAAACACCTCGAACGCCTTCCGCATCTTCGGTGTGTCGTTGATCGAAAGTAAGAATTTCCCCTTGATCCCGTGAAGCTGATCGGCCAGCAATCCGAAGTCATCGAACGAAAACGTCGGACCATACGCAGTCTCTGCGCCGTGATAGGGAGAGTCGATATAGAAGAACGTGCCCGGTCGATCATACCGATCTATGAACTCGCGATAATGAAGCGTTTCGATCCACACCCGAGCAAGGCGCAAGTGAACCTCCGAAAGCGTTTCTTCCATCCGCAAGAGATTTAATGCTGGTCGCCTTGAATACGACACGCTGAAGTGCCGACCCTTCTCGGTCACTTGCCCGGCAAAGCCGAGACGCGATAGATAGTAGAACCGAACGGCGCGCTGAATATCCGTCAACGCTTCCGGCGCAAGAGTCTTCAACCGCCCGTACTCCTCACGACTCACGAGCGCATACTTGAAATAGCGCATGAACTCTTCAAGGTGGTTTTGAATCACCCGGAACAGATTCATCAGATCGGAGTTGATGTCGTTGATAATTTCGTTCTTCGATTCCGGCTTCCCGAACAGAACCCACGCCGCGCCTGCGAATGGTTCGCAGTACGTGACGTGATCGGGAATCATCGGAACAATAGTCGGCACAAGGCGGGACTTCCCGCCGAAGTAGGAGAGGAAAGAATTCATGTGTTGTGTATGGAAGTTGAGTGATGCTATGCCGCAAGCGCATAGCTGTTTACGATACGCCGATTCTGCGCAGCTCGCGTCCGGCCCACTGCAGTCGTCAAGTCCTGGCCGGACACGAACAGCTTGAACTGCAGAGCGCGCACATCTTCGCGAAGGAGTCTGATCTCTTCGATCATACCGGCGTTCGAGTGCGACACGACCATGCGGATCACGTCCTGCAGAAGCTGGTCATTAAAAATCCATTCGCGGTTCGTCCCACCCAGCTTCGATGCGTCGCCGATCAACGCAAGCGTCGGCTGATCCACGCGCCCCGTCGTCGCGAACGACAGGATCGAGTCCAGGATCGGAGAGAGGAAGCGAGACAGAACGGCATCGATAAACGGCTTTGCCGCGAACGACGCGATAAATCCGGGAATGCCTCCCAATCCCGACACGAGACCCAAGACGACCTCGGTCGCCTTCGCTGACGCCATGCGCTGAAGCGCACCGGCCATGATACCGAAGAAGTTCCTGAACGGCTCCTTTGCCCTCTCCCCGTCAAAGTCGAAGAGGGTCGCGGCGGCGTCGGCGAACTCTCCCTGCAGGTCACCCATCACCGATGTGAGCAAGCCGCCCTTCTCTTCGATCTGCGCTTTCACATCGTCGATCTGCGTCGTCAGCTCAGCCGCTTCAGCAAACTTGCCGTGAGTTATCAAGTTTGCACGCTGTTCGCGCAGTTGGCCCTCTTGCAGCTCCAATTGCGCAACGGCGGCCTGCCGCTCAGCTTCAAGCTGCTCACCACGATACCGGGCCGCAATCTGCGCACGGCGCGCAGCCGAATCCCGGTCGAGTTGCTCCTTCTTCGCTGCGTACTCTTCTTCGGTGATTAGCTCCTGCTCTTTCTTGAAGTCGAGCCGGGCGAGCGCATCGTCGGCATCGCGATTAATGCGCCGATCCTCGATGTCCTGAATAGCCGAGGCAATCCGTTCCCGGATGTTGACCGTTTCGGATTCGACTTCGTCAAGCGCGGCAAGCTCTTGCTCATGCCGCCGCTCCAACTGCTTTACGGCCAGCTCATATTCCCGGTCCCTCAGCGTCGTGCGTCGTGCGAAGATTGCGTTCTGCAGTTCAAGCTGCTGTGCAGCCTGGCCCCGTTCGAGACGCCCCTTCAGGTCGTTGTACTCCTCTTCGGACAGAACCCGGTTCTCATAGAGCTTCTCGATCCGTTCAATCTCTTTCGTCGTCGTCGATTCAAGCTCGGCTTCCAGACGCTCGATGTCGGCCACGATGAATTCGGTAAAGTTCGAGTCGTCGGCCAGACCGAGTTCGATCTTTGCCTGAAGCTGCGTCTCTTCAAGGCTGCGGATCTGCGCTTCGTCAATCTCGATACCGGCACCGATCCTGATCTCGGCAATCCGGTTCGCTTGTGCGCCGATCTCTGCGTCCAAATCGGCAATCATCTTCTCGGCCTCGAACGGCTCCCCCTTCTTATCGACAAGAGCGATGCCGACGTTTGCGATGTCGAGCTTTTGGGATGATGGAATCGCCAACGCATCCTTCAGTGCCTGCGCCTGCTGTTGTAGGGCATTCATCTTCGCCAGCTCGTTTGCAAGGTCGTCAAGCGAGGTTTTCTCGCGGCGCGCCATGAGGCGTTCGGAGTCGCGCGCGATCTGTCCTTCGCGTTCGGCAATGTCGATCCGATCGTTCTCCACCTTCAGTGCTTGCACGGCACGCTCGAATGCCGTCTTCTGTTCCTTCGACCGCTTCGTCGCGGCCCTCTCCACGATCTGCCCGGTCTCCTTCAGGAACGTCTTCTCGGCAGCATCCTGCGCCTTCTTCTCAGCGAACTGATTCTTCGTCTCCTTTTTGATGTATGCAAGCTGCTGGCGTTCGAGGAAGTTCAGCGACTGGCCGTCTTGCTGTTTCTTGACAAGCGCAGCACCGGCAGCATTGAATGTCTGCAGGGCTGACGATACCTGTTTACGGCTTGCATCCCACTGCGACGCAAGGTCGGCGGCGGCGTCGGTCGCCTTCTCGGTCTCGGACTTGACCGCTTCGGCAGCGTCGGCGGTTGCACGTGCCTTCAGTTCGGCTGTCGTGATCTCGGCATGATAGAGCAGGACCTGGTTGTGCGAAAGCTTCGTCTCCTGCGTGATCTCCTCAAAGCTCTTCCCCTGCTTCAAGAGGATGCCGACCGTGTCGCGCAACTTGTCATTGCCTTGGTTGTACAGCTTCTCCTGTTCGGCCAATTCGATCTGTGTGTCTTGAAGCTGGCCGATCAAGTTGTCCCGGTACGACTCCGCCCACGCATCGGTGCGCCCCTTTAGACCTGCAAGCTGCGATTGAATCTGCTCCTTCTTCTCCTTCAGGTCATTCATCTCTTCCTTTGCGTCGGCGGTCGCCTCGCCCAGGTCTTGCGTCTCCTTTGCCAGCCGAGCGATCGCCCCTTCGCGTTGCGTCGCGTTCGCGTCGAGCGTCGAATCAGCGAACGCCCGGACAACGTCGGTGTTTACCTTGTACGTCTCGCCGATCTCCTTCCCGGCGGCGTCGAACTGCTTCACCTTCTCGGTCGCATCGGGATAGACCGCCGCGATCTCCTTGCCGACCTCGGCGAACCGCTTCACCGATTCGGGATCGGTCTTCCCCTTCAGCCGGTCGTATTCATCGGCCAGCTCCTTCAGGCTCTTTGCCTGCTTGTCCGCGCTTGCGGTTTGGTCGATGGTCGCGTTCAGATTGTTGATCGATTCGTCGACTCCTTCAAGGGCTTCCCCGACGTCTTCGGAGTTGCCCAACAAGAGAAATAGCGCACCGGCCAATGCTACCGCGCCCGTCGCCACAAGGAAAAGAGGATTTGCGAGTAGTGCGGTATTGAGGGCATAGGTGGCGGTCGTTGCCGCGCCGGTCGCGGCGGCCTGCGCGCCCTGCGCCACCGTAGTCGTGACCAGCCCCGGAACCACCTTCTGCAGAAGGGATAGGCCAAACTGCCCGGCGCTCTTTGCAAGATTTGCGAATCCGGCAATCGGCAACACGTCCTTCAGTCCAGCGATTGTCGTGACCGTCGGAGCGATGGACCCGATGGACTGAGCAGCCGCCAACGCACTGGGGCCGACGATATCGAGGCCCTCTATGACGAACGCTTCGAACTTTGCAAGCATACCGTCCGACTGTACGCTGATCGAGTCGGCCATCTCGGAGTAGGCGTCATTCGTCGACCCGGCCGTATCGCGGACGTCTTCAAAGGTCTTTCTGAACCCCTCCAAATCCCCGGCCAGCGTTTGAAAGGCGGCACCGGCTTCGGACGAGCTGAAGACTTGGACAGCCGACTTGCCGGACTCCTTCAATGCCGCACTGACCTTTCCGAGCGTAGTCGGCAGGTCGTCCTTTCGGAGCGACTCCAGCGACACACCGGCCTTCTCCAGGATCGGGGCTAGATCTGCCGCAGGCTTCTGCAATTCAAGCAAGAGTTGATTGAGCTTCGTCGTACTCCCGGCGGTGGGAATGCCCTTTTGCGTCATGAGGGCCAGCGCGCCGCCGACGTTCTCAATCTCTATACCGGCACCGGCGGCGGTGGGCACCACATTCGCAAGCGTCGACGAAAGTTCGTCGACGCTCGTGACGCCGTAATTCACCGTATTGAAGAAGACGTCTGCATACCGGCCAGCCTCCTCCGCAGTCTCGCCGTACGCATTCAGCTGACCGGCAAGCAGCTGCGTAGCCTGTCCGATCTCGGCACCGCCGCCGACAGCCAATTTGCCTGCGGTGTCGGCAAATTTCTTGATACCCTCCTCGCCCCCTTGTACTCCACTGGCCAGTGCGTCGAACATCGTATTCGCGATCTCCGACGCACTGATCGGAAGGTCTTTGCTCATCTGCAGCGCAGCCTCACGCAGACCATCAGCCATGGCCTTGCCCTCTGGTCCCAATGTGCGGATCTGGGCGGTCACGTTATCCAGATCCACGTAGGGTTTGGATAGGTCCTCTATGGCCGATGTGATGTTTCGGACGGACTCAATCGACTGATTGAAATTGAAGGCGTCCTTTACACCACCGAGGCTTTTGCGAAACCCGGAGAATGCATCATCGGCAAGAGCGCCTTTTGTCGTCTTTGCCAGCCCATCCATAAGACCTTCGATCTCACGGATGTCGTCCGCAAATTCGTCGACGTCAATGAAGGTCACGTCACCGGCGAACTCGCCGAGCGACTTCTTGACGTGCTGTAGAATCTTGTTGAACTTGTTGGCATCGAGCAGCGGATCGATAATCAGCTGCGCCGTGGCGATCTCAGCCATTACATACTCTTCGCTAATCGTTCAAGGTAGTGGACCGCGTCCCAGACATTCATCGCCCGCGCCGCATCGAGCTTCGTTTGGTCGACGTCGGCGATGAGCCAGATGAGGCTGCTGTTCCGCCCTTCGTGGATGACCCGGCGGCGGAGTTCTCCTGCTGCATAGAGCGCGCGCTTTCTAAGCTCTTCTTTGAAACGTGCAAGGCGTTCCTGACCAGGTCGTTTAGCTCTATGCGCAGACCCTCTTGAGCGGCTGCGTAGGCTCGCGATTGCCGAATCAATTCGAGATCGGACACCCTCGCTCTGGTAAAAAAATCCTCCTGACACTCCAGCAGGCGCGTGTAGTCTTTCGATGTGAGATTGCGCACGAACGCCAACGCGTGCCCCTGTGCTTCTTCCGCCGTGAAGGGCTGCACGTGCCCCTCGGCGTCGAGACGACGCAGGAGATACCCGAACGCTCGCAACGTGATGTTGTGTCCGCCAGACAAGAAGAGTTTGCTGATCGAGTCCGGCGGCGTCTTCGCTTGCTCAATACCGAAATAGTAAACTGACCGCGCCGACTCAATCTGATCGAGCTTCAAGATGTCGTAATCGTAGACATAGCGCACCCCGTCGTCCCCCTCGAATGTCACCCTGCCAATCGGTTCATGGGCTTTCGCCAGTTCCTGAAAGTCTTTCGTTTCGTCTGCCATGTTAGTCCTGTTTGTAGTGGTCATTATGCCCACCCGTCCACCTCGGTATACCAGGCATCCGGGTCGGTCGCTTCCAATACGTCTTTGCTGTACATCCCCCTGATCCGCACGATCATCCGCGAACGCCACTCCACCTTGTCGACCTCCCACGTCACATGCATACTCCGCACAGTCGCCGCCGCGCTGTTGATCGTCACGGACGCCTGCGCTCCGCCGTCCTGATCGGCGTCCGCTTTGAGCAGCACTGTAATCTCGGTGATCGGCTTCGACACAAGATCGAGCAAGCTCCCCTGCATCGTCTGGTAATCGTTGTAGGGGATATACAACGTGCATTCCAGCACCCATCCAGCGACGCGCTCACCGCCGGTTCGGTTGGGCTGCGTCGCGGGTCGCCACCGCCACGAACTCTCTTTCTCCACACCGTCCCAGCTATGCGTGTTCGTCGTCGCGTCGCCGTTCGAGACCTCTATCGAGATGCCCCGCATCGGTTGCAGCCGAATCCGCGTCACGTCGTTGTAGTAGCTGAACGCCATATCAGTCCGGCCTCTTCGCTGTCATGGTTGTCGCAAACGATACCAAGTCCCAATTGCCCTCTATCGGCGCCAGGGGGGCGCGTCCGGTCGGCGTCTTGATCTCGGTAAAAAGCCCAGCCGCCGGTTCGGTCTCCGATGCACTGAAGCACAACCACTTCTGCGCACCGAGCCAGAACTCGGTGATGAAGGCGCGGGCGGTCGGATCGAACAGTTCATCGGCTCCGATGGTCACGTCCCACACGCTACGCCTGCTCAGCAGGTGGGTGTAATGGATCTGCTTCAGCCCAATCTGTTCGAGTCCGCCCGTCTCCGGCAGGTCTTCACCGAGCAGCGCATTGAAGCGCATCGCCGTGGTCACTCCCAACGCCGCCCCCTTCTGCCGGAACTTCAGCCAGATGTACGTCTCGGTCATTGGTAGACCCTCGGTTCTTTGATGTCGATGATGATGTTCCCGCCGGACTTGACGCCGATTTCTTGGTACATGTCTTCGGTATCGTTCGCCCCGGTAAGGGGCGCGATCGACAGGTTCGGGGAGCCGGTTCGCAGGAAGACAGAAGTGCCGTCGGGAGTGTCCGGCGGCAAGGCCGATGCAGCCCCTTCGCAGGGACCGTAGAGCTGCACGATGCAGATGTCGGCAAACTCCTCGTATGCGTCGAACAGGTTGATGCCGAGCACACGTCGGCGATGCGAACGATTTGCTTCCGAGGTCTGGACGTAGCCCTGAAACGGTTCGCCCGGATCGAGCACCCGTTCCATCGACACCACCTCGAATGCAGCGACAGTTCCCTTTGCCGGACGTCCAACGAATTGAACCCCCTTCTTTCGCACGTCTTCGGCATCGATGCCGTCGGCGTCATCGTTGATGACCGGCGCGCTCAGGGTGAAGCGGCTCGATTCCTGACTGCGTATCCGGGTCAGCAGTTGCTCATAATCACGCTCGACCCCGGCGATAGTCCAGGTCAAGCCGGAATAGGGGTGCTGAGCACCGAGCGCGCAGTGACGCCAGCTTCGCGTCCCCGAGTACTCGAATCCGTTGAAGCCCGGCACGACTTGGTTTACCTCCTTCTCAAAGAACCCTTCGTCGAATCCCCGCATCTCGTTCAGGTATCCGCTCAGGGTCTCGCTCGATCTCAGCTCGACGCCTTCCCCCTTTGCCCAGAACTGCCGGATCGGCAGGACGACCTCTTTGCCGTCGATGCCGTGCCCGCCGTGAACCGATGTCCCCGGAAGGCGGATATACATCCCGGTGTGCATCGCGCGCGTCGTGTAGATCGCCTCGGGCGGAAAGGTTACGTCGGGATCGGCTTCCGGCTTGATCGTGTCGGGATCATCGTAGAAGACGGCGTTGTGCGGAAGGAAGCACCAGTTGACGTGCTCCTGAATCTCCTTTCCGGCATCCTTCGGGCGGGGGGCTGCGGCGTCCTCATAGTCGCACCACGACGGGCTGATCGTCAACGGCAGGACGTCGCCATCGGTCTGCGGCCTGAAGGTCTCGACCGGCTGATGAAACTGGCGGTCGTAGTAGTAGGGATAGGCACCGTCGCGGACAAGGGGGGTGGAGACCCCGACAAACCGTTTGCGCCCGCTTGTGCCGGTGAATGGATTGATGTCCCCGGAGGATTCGATTGCATCCCGGAGTTTGACCGTGTTGCCGATGATGTCCGAACGTTGTTTGAAGCGCAGACGTATATCGGTCGGGGTCACATACTCGAACTCGACAAACATGTCGAACGTCGCCGCAAGGGAGTACATCAGTTCGGCGAGGCTCTTGTATCTACGCCAACTGAGCGCCCGCTCCTCTTTCGTGTGCCCATAGAGCAGCTTGTAATCCATCGCAAGGGTGCGGGCCGGTGCGTTGCCGGTGAAGAGGCTGAACCGGCCACTCGTGCCGGGCACCTCGAACGGCGCCTTCATCCCTTGCGCTCCCGATCCGGGATTCGGACTGAAGCGATAGCAGTAGCGCGTCACGGTGCCGCCGATCACTATCGGGATCATGTCGGTCGTCGCGCACTCAAAGGCGGTCTCTGCCGCCTCATAGGTCATCGTCACGCCTGCTGGTGCCGCTTCGTCGAGAAGAGCCTGCAGGATGGGCTGCACGTCGACGATGTCGCAGAACCGCGCCTCACGGTGCCCATGTCCGTCGGAGCCGTCAGAGAAGAACCAACCCAGCGTGTCTGCGACGCCGAGCGCAACCGGATCAAGTGCATCGGCCAGACCCGTGGTTCCCTTTTCCGGGTCGCCCCACAGTTCCTGGTCAAGGATCGCCGTCACATCGTAACTTCCTGCGGTGATCTCCCATTCGCGAATGATCGATGCAGGGGGCACGTATTCGTCGCCGTCCCACTCCACATCCGTAAATGACATATCCGGTCGTATGCGCCCGCGAAAGTCGATCTCGTCCACCTGCGGCGGGTCGGACGGATTGATGAAGACAGCAAGGAAGCGGTCGACGTCGGGGTCGTGTGCGGCTTTGACGAAGTCCATGCAGGCGACGTCGGCGGCGGACGATGACGCCCATTCGTACAGGGTCATCTCAGCTTCGTCTTCAGCATACACGCCGGTCGCGATGTCCAGATCACGCCGGGTGCGGCGGATGTTCAGGACATCGACTTCCGTGCCGGTTTCGGCCAGTCCCTCATACGTGTCGCTGACCACGCAGCGGATCACGAGCGGGCCGATCCCGTCTTCGTCGTAGGTCGTTGTGGTGTGAAACGTTGCCATTGTGTGGTAGCAAAAACGGGGCGGGCTGTTCCGCCCGCCCCGCGCGTTTGTTCGTCGGTTTTGTCCGGCTCCTACTGCAGAACCAGTTGACCCTTCTTCAGCGTCACCAGATCGGTGATAATCGGCGGCGTCAGTTCCGTCCCTTCGAGCGGCGTCATCGCGGCACCGGCAGCGGCGATTGCCGTGTCGCCCGCCGTGTCTGCGGCGAACTCCTGTCCGGTAAACTGCAGCGATACGGTGACCACGGTTTCACCCTGCGTCTTGCGGGTAACGTTCGCCGAGAGCGTACCGAAGAGCGAGGCCCACCCGGTGTTTGCGTTGACACTTCCTGCGGCCTCGCCGAGCGGGACGGTGATCCGTCCACGGGTGCCGCGCATCGAGAGGATGTTCTGCATCATCGTCAGATCGGTCTCGACGACCGTCGCGCTAATTTGGTCCCCCGATCCGCTTCCGGTGCCGCTTTCCTTCAGTGCGCCGGTTGCGCCACTGACCTTTTTGTTCAGTTTGATGAACTCGATCTCGACGCCGTGATCCAACAGGATCGAGATAAACTCCTGTGCCGCCGCGTTGCCGTCGATCACGATAGTGATCTCGGTATCCTGCAACGCAAGGAACGGGACGTCCGTCCCCACGCCGGTCACCTCGCCGCTTGATGCGGGCGTTGCCGGTCTCCATAACCCAGCACCACCACCACGGATCACCGCTGCATCGACAATGTCTTGTGCCGCCATCTTGGTCTCTCCTTTCAGTCTCGATTGATGCGTAATTGCAAGTGCAGTTTCTGTATGCTGTTATCGGTCCACGCCGGGACGTCGCGCGCTACGAGCACGCCGTACACCGTCGTCGATCCGTCGGGTGCCTTGATCTCAATCGCCGCCGGGACGTATGCCCGCGCATTCTCGGCATCGATGTCATGCCAGGCGAACTCTGTGATCTCGATAACAGCGATGATGGTGGTCAGGTCGACAGGGGGTTCCCATGCCACGTTTTTATCAGCCGGTGCGCTGGGGGCTGCGTATATCACCAGATCCATTTCCGGTTTTTGCGGGAGGTGTGTCGCATCGCCCGTCTCGACAACGACAACCTCTTCAATTCGGGCCGTCCCCCCTTTGGCGTTTGCCACACATGTGAAGCTCAGCTCC
>CBFGQN010000093.1:0-10162 GCA_965650895.1 uncultured Ignavibacteria bacterium
ACGATACGGTGGAGAACATGCGCTTCCGGGATGAATTGACGACCCCGCTTCCAACGCTTGCGGCCGATCTGTTCTACTGCTACAGAATCGACTCGGGTCTCGGTCTGTACGTAGTGGCCGGTCCGGCAGTGGAGTACATCACGGCGGCGAGGTTCGGCAAGACCGAGACGATCACCGGTCCGGACGGGGTGACCTATCTGAACGGAACAACGGAGCGGGAGGTGGAAATCGACTATGCCGAGGAGGCATCCCGTGTCGTCTTCGGGGCGCGGGCCGGTCTCTCCCTTCTCTACGCTCTCAGCGAAACGCTTTACCTGAATCCCGAACTGACCGTCAGCCTGCCGGTAACCGTCGTCAACGATAACTGGAGGATGTTCGAGCTGCAGGGGACGTTCGGGGTGATACTTGGGCTGTAGGGGAGAGTTTGTAGAGAGGAGAGTGTGTAGAGTTCGTAGAGTGATGTGGGAAGTATTTGCGTGATTCCGTCAACAGCAATATCAAGAGTAATCAATCAGACAGGTTCCATCGTGTTTTCCGGTTTTCGATATTTCCTCTTCACCGTCGCACTTCTGCTCCCGGCCTGTGCCGGTCTTCGGAGCCAGGTTCTTCCCGAATACGATTACCGGATCACACCGGTCGACATCGCCAACACGACGGGGAACGACTATGCGCCGACCCTCTCGAACGACCACACGTCCCTCTGGTTCTGTTCCTACGACCGACCGGAAGGCTTCGGCAACGCCGACGTCTACCGTTCCGTTGCGCCGGAAGAAGGGGCGTGGTCTCCGCCGCTGAATGCGGGGGAGACCTGGAACCACGATGACAACGAGGGGGCACTGGCAATTGCGGCCGACGGCAGGACAGTCGTGCTGGCGATGGACGGAGGGAAAGGCTATGGCGACACCGATCTCTTTATCGCCGAGCTTGAGGGGGACAGCATCCGGAACCTGACGAATCTCGGCGGGAACGTCAACTCCAGGTACTGGGATTCGCAGCCGACGATTACCGGGAACGGGAAGACGATCTACTTTGCCTCGAACCGGCCCGGGGGATACGGTGGTGTGGATATCTGGGTGACGCATCGTGTGGACGGAGGATGGTCGCGGGCCATTCCGCTCGATTCGACGATCAACACGATCGACAACGAACGTTCCCCCTTTGTGATCCGCAACGGCACGTCCATGTTCTTCTCCAGCGACCGACCGGGCGGTTTCGGCAAGGAGGATTTCTGGGTCTCCTATCTCGAACTCGGAGAGTGGCAACAACCGTTGAATCTTGGAGGAGATATCAATTCATCGGATGACGAACTCTTCTTTCACGCCCCTCCCGGAAGCAAGTATTTCTACTTTGCCTCCAATCGTCGCGGCTCGTCGATGATGCTGGATATCTATGCCGGTTCCCCGAACGTCTTCGGCGACGGACGGTATCTGCTGGATATCGAGGTTGTCGACAGTCTGACCGGAGAGCCGATCCCCGCCTACGTGACCGTCACCGACATCGAAGAGAACCATATCGTCTGGGAGTTCACCACCGACTCGGTCAGTCTCAGCCAGTACCGGATGCTCCTGCCGGCCGGTCGGGACTATGAGGTGACGGTCAGACGATCGCTGAAGGAAGTTCTGACGTATAACGTGATCGATCCAAGAGGGAACGAACCGCAACGCATCAGGCTTGGGTTCAACCTGCTGAAGGATGTTCTCCCGGAGCGGGAACTGATCCTCTTCGATCTGGGTGAGTACAACGTCCCCTTCTTCGTCACCGGCTACTACCGACCGAACACGCCCGAATCGCTTCCGGAGCTTCTGGATATGCTGGGAGGGCCTCTGGCGCGCGCCACCTACATCGAACGTTTTCCGCGGGGTTCGGATCGGCACCGGGAGTATCAGGATTATGCCCGGAGGATCGACTCGATTCTCGACGATA
The DNA here is from genome assembly GCA_965650895.1 of uncultured Ignavibacteria bacterium. Taxonomy (GTDB): domain Bacteria; phylum Bacteroidota; class Ignavibacteria; order OLB7; family OLB7; genus JAGWAZ01. The sequence goes on from CBFGQN010000093.1 coordinate 1,924, forward strand.
TGGCCCGGACAATTGTCGATACGATTGCTCCGAACTTCCTGGAACTTGCACCGGCCGACGAGGCGATGGAGCTGGTCGTCACCGGCTACGTCGATCCGCAGATCTTCAGCGGTACCTATCTGGAAGATCCCGTTATCGAGTTTGCAGATGTTAACGGAAAGGGACATGCGGTTCGCAAAGGGGACCGGATCGAGAACTTCGAGCTTTCCGGTATGCGGGCCGTCTTCGCACAGCGGCTGATCGACCGGATTCTCCGGCGTCGCGGCACCGAGGGGAACCCGGCCTTCCTCGAACTGATGAACGCCGGGCGCGTTCGCTACCGGACCGTTGCCGGAGGGGTCAGCGGCGGACAGACCGAGTACGACAAGCAGCGGAGAATTCACGTGTTGATTGTGCGGGCGGAGAAGTGAGGAGGCACCTCACAACACATATCCGAACAACGCATCAATCACCAGAATCGATGCCGAGGAAAGCGTAAACGACCGAACCGCCGATGCCCCGACACCTTCGGCGCCGCCGGAAGTGCGGAAGCCGACGTGACAGCCGATCAGGGCGGTGACGCCGCCGAAAATCAGCGCCTTGACCAGACCGATAACGATTTCGGAGATGCGGAAGTAGTTCCTGATCGATCCGAAGAAGTCGGTGTCGGAGAGATTGAATTTCAGCGAGGCGAGTGCATAGGCCCCGGCGATTGCCACGACGTGAGCGAAGATGATCAGTACCGGCATCATCAGCGTGGCGGCCAGGACGCGGGGCATCGCCAGATAGCGGGCCGGATCGATCGCCATCATTTCCAGCGCGTCGATCTGCTCGGAGACCTGCATCGTTCCGATCTGCGCGGCGATCGCCCCGCCGATCCGTCCGGCGATGACCAGCGCAGTCAGCACCGGAGAGAGTTCGGTGAAGACGACCGTGGAGATCGAGCCGCCGATAAAGGGCTTTGCCAGTTCCAGCAGATTGAACTTGACGAAGAGATTTGTGGCCTGAAGTGCGGCGATCGCACCGGTGAACGCGCCGATCAGGATCACCAGAGGAAGGGCGTTGACGCCGATCAGCGCCATCTGCTCGGTTACCAGTCGATGTGATGAAATCGCCTTCGGAACATAGCGGAAAACGTTCCATCCCAACATGATTATCCGTCCGAACTCGGCCAGAAAGCCGAGTACCAGTCGTCCGATAAGCGCGAAAAATTTCCCGATCAATGCGTCATCCTTTCTGGTAATATTCTCCGTACTGTGTCACCGGCGGTTTCGGCCGGATCGTGCGGCTGCTTCGGTTCAAGATACGTCATCCCGCCGGACTGTCGGGGATTCGATTTTCCTTTGTCGTGTTGAAGTATCGGATTGGGTGGTTGAGGGTCTGTTGGGGGAGGGGGAGCTATCAGTAGTGAGCTATCAGTAGTGAGCTATCAGCAGTGAGTTGTCAGCAGGCAGTGGTCGGTTAGCAGGTTGGGGGGGGCTTGAGGTTTTGGGGATGGTCTGTTGGTTTGCTCTCTTTTCCTTTTGATTTTCCACACATTCCTCGTAGACTGTCTTGCAATGTTAACGGGGTGATCTTTCTATCCGGAGAGTGAAGGATGAAAACAGTTTCAGCGGCGGTACTGTTGCTTCTGTCGGCAACGGCCCTTCTTCAGGCACAGCGGATGAATTCCGCCTGGTTCGGCGGAGTCGGGGCCGGTATCGGCGCGCACGACAACGGAGCCTTTTCCGATCGTCTCGGCTCCTGGTCGCCGGTCGGGGAGAACGGACGGGAGAGGGTCTACCGGACCGAGCGCGTGTCGGGCACCGGCTACACGCTCAATGCCGGTGGAGGTGTTCTGCTGGGGGGAGGTCTTATGATCGGGGCAAGCGGCGAGCGGCTCTTCTTCCCGTCGTTTATCGGGATTACCTCCGAAGAGGAAGTCGGAGAATACAGTCTGAGCGGCGGCGGCGGGGGACTTGATCTCGGGTGGGCGTTGTACAACGATGCCGGGACGCTGATCTGGCCCTATCTGTCGGTCGGGTATTACGGCTACGGACTCGACTTCACAAACAATCTGAGCGATTCGATCCCACTGTTTGAGGGGACGCCGATTCCTCCCGGAGGAGAGGCGACCTATACGGGGGCGGCCCCCCGCATCGGACTCGGCGTCGGTCTGACCCGGTTCCTCGGCGGGAGCAAAGGAGGGGGTTCGGTCGGCGCTCCGGTCCTGACCGCCCGTCTCGGCTGGGGGATCTTTCCCTCCCACCCGGAATGGGAGCAGGACGGAACCGTCGTCAACAACGGCGGTCATACGCCCTGCTACAACGCCCTGGCTCTCTCGGTGACGATCGGAGGAGGAATCGCCTCGTTCTGAGGAACCGTCGGTGACGGAGATGGGGTGATCGTCTCTGAAGAGACTGCAACAGGGGAGAGGGGGCGGGAGACACCAAGCTTTCCGGTTGTTCGTCTTGCATCATCGACATGAACGAAACGAAGGGCACGGTCCTTCTTCCTGCGATCAGGTAACCATGAACATCGTCAAGTTTCACCACGCAATCCTCATTCTTCTTCTTTTCGGTTTCGGCTTGCCTGTATTCGGCCAGTCGGATGCCGCACGTCCGGATCTGCGTGAGATCTACTCGTGGGGGGACGACTATTTCATCGAGGTGCTGGTTCTGCCGGGGGAGACCGGCAACAAGAATCGGGTGGTGGTTCCGATTCGTCTGACGTATGACCTGCTGACCTTTCGCAAGACGACGGCTCCCGGTTCCACGGGAGATCTGTACGTTGCCTATCCATCGGCTTATATAGAAGCCGAGGCGAGTGACGGCGTTGTGGTCGACTACGATTCGTGGAACGACACGATCGAGACGTCGGAGTACCGGCAGACCAACTCGAAACTGGAGATGGCCCCCGGAGCGATTGAACTGGCTCTGCGTCCGGGCACCTACACGATCACCTACACGGTCGACGACGGCTCGCCGGGCCGCCGCTTCAGCAGAACGACACCTCCATTTACCGTCCCCGACTTCGGCGGCGACGAACCGGTGATCGGTACGCCGATCATGCTGCGGGGGGAAGCCGACGGGGAGCTTCATCCGGCTGCGATAGACGGAGACGCTCCGTTCGGAAGTCCGATCAGGGCCTACATCCCGATGGGGAGCCGTGAGGCCCCGGAGCATCTGCGTTGCGAGTTCTTTGCGGTTCGCCGGGATGAAGCGGGGGAGAAGATCCTTGAGATGCGTTCGGTGGGAACGGGAGTGGTGAAGATGCTCGGTCGGGCGACCCCGGGTGAGTTTCGCGGAGAGGGATCGGAGTTCGCCGTACGCCTGCAGACCGAGGGGGGGGCGGCAGGAGCCTGGGGAGCCTTCTGCGAGTTCGATGCGGCAACCCTTGTTCCCGGGGAGTACGCTCTGGAGATGACTCTGGCGGCCGGAGGGCGAGAGAAGGTGGACACGCAGTTCTTTGATCTGAAGTGGATCGATATGCCCTACTCCCTTTCCAGTCCCCTCTACGCCATCAAATCTCTCTGGCCGATCGCCACCGACGAGGAGATCGACCGTCTGCTGGATGTGGGACGGGAGAACTACCCGGAAGCCCTCCGGGAGTACTGGAAAAAGCTTGATCCGACCCCTGAGACCGCCTATAACGAACGGATGGCCGAATATTACCGGCGCGTCGACTATGCGTTTTTCAACTTTGCGACCCTGAAGGAGGAGGATGGCGTCTTCACCGACCGGGGGAAGATCTATATCCTCTTCGGTCCGCCGACCGGAACGCGCCGGGAGTTCGATCCGGAGGCGAATCCGAAGGAGATCTGGACCTACGATAATGTGGTCAAACGGGAATTTGTCTTCCGGGACAAGAACGAGTCGGGGAGCTACCGTCTGGTGGAGTATTACGATCTGTGAGATAAAGAAGAGCGGAACCGAACGGTTCGGTAATTTTGCCGGAGCGAACGAAACGCCGGTGCGCTCGGCACGTGCAAGTGCCGGGCGTTACGTATATGGTTTTGAGTAAACAGTTTTCCATTCACTATACAGCCCCGGGCGGGATCGCACCGGGGCAATTGCCATGAGCACCTTTGGACCAAACTCGGCCTACATTAACGAACTCTATTACGAGTATCTGAAGAACCCGGGGGCCTTCAACGACTCCTGGCGCGACTTCTTCAGCAATTACCATCCGGATGAACATGGAGAGCCGGAGGAAGTCGTTCCGGCACGGACCGCTCCAGCGACGCAGACCCCCGCTCAGGCTGCACCCAAAGGGAACGTGTCCGGATCAAACGGCGCTCCGACCGGAGCGACCGGGGAGCATTCTGCTCCGGCCAACGGCCTTTCCGCCGGAGAAAAGAAGAATGGTGCGGTTCCTCCCGCAGTCCCTTCGAAGCCGACCGAGGTGAAGTCGGCCGACGGAGGGGAGAAGAAGAGTGAAGAGAAGAAGGCGCAACCGGAGGCGCCTCCGACCGGAGGAGTGAAGCTGAGCGGTGTCCCTCTGCGGATCGCCCAGAACATGGAGCAGAGTCTGACGCTGCCGACCGCCACGTCGTTCCGCGAAATTCCGGTCAAGCTGCTTGAGGAGAACCGCCGTCTGATCAACGGTTATCTGAGTGCGAGCGATCAGGGAAAAGTCAGCTTCACCCATCTGATCGGCTGGGCTATCGTCAAGGCACTGGCCTCCTATCCGAACATGAACAACGCTTTCGAGCAGGTGGGGGAGACCTCCTATCTGATCGAACATCCGGACGTCAATCTGGGGCTTGCCATCGACGTGGAGAAACCGGGAGGGGGACGTTCGCTGGTGGTGCCGAGCATCAAGAAGGCGAACCGGATGACCTTCAGCGAGTTCTACGAAGAGTACGAAAATCTTGTGCGGAAGGGACGTGAGGGGAAGCTGGAGATCGACGACTTCATGGGGACGACGATCACGCTGACGAATCCGGGAACAATCGGCACAGTCGCCTCGGTGCCGCGACTGATGAAAGGACAGGGAGCGATCATCGCCACCGGCTCGATCAACTATCCGAGTGCCTATCTCGGGATGAACAGCGAGACGCTGAACGAGCTCGGTATCAGCAAAGTGATGCAGATGACCTCCACCTACGACCATCGCATCATCCAGGGGGCGGAGTCCGGACTCTTCCTGGCGAAGCTTCAGGAACTGCTGACCGGAGCCGAAGATTTCTACACGGATATTTTCCGTGCGCTTGGGATTCCCTACCGTCCGCTGCAATGGCATCGCGACACGCACCGTTCCCGTCTCGGGATGAACGGCACGCATGAGGCGATCATGCTTCAGCAGAAGGTGTTGCGGATGATCAACAGCTTCCGCGTCCGCGGACATTTGCAGGCCCACATCAACCCGCTCGGCGAGGAGCTGCACTACCATCCCGATCTGGACCCGGCGACGTACGATCTGACGATCTGGGATTTCGACCGGTTCTTCATGACCGGCGGACTGGCCGGAATGGAAGAGGCCGATCTGCGGACGATCCTTTCGGTCCTGCGCGACACCTACACGCAGCGGATCGGCGTCGAGTACATGCACATCCAGGACTGGGACCGCAAGTACTGGCTTCAGGAGCGGATGGAGACATCGCGGAATCAGCCGAAGCTGAATCCTGATCAGAAGATGCGGATCCTGCGGAAGCTGAGTCAGGCCGAACTGTTCGAGAAGTTCCTGCAGACGAAGTATACCGGTCACAAACGTTTTTCGCTTGAAGGGGCCGAGAGTCTGATTCCGATGCTGGACGAACTGATTCAGCGTACCAGCGAGTCGGGGGGACGCGAGGTGTTGCTCGGTATGGCTCACCGGGGGAGACTGAACGTGCTGGTGAACATTCTGGGCAAAAGCGCCCAGATGATCTTTGCCGAGTTCGAGGAGGGGGCCACCGTCACCGAACTTGATCGCTCCGGCGACGTTCCGTATCACACCGGCGCGGCCGGCGTTTCGATCAGCGAGGCCGGGAAGACCGTCGAGCTTTACCTCTCGCCGAACCCGAGCCACCTTGAGGCGGTCGATCCGATCATCGAGGGGATGGCGCGGGCACGGCAGGACCGGGCAGGCTCGGAAGATGCCGTCAACCAGTATATCCCGGTGCTGATCCACGGCGATGCCGCCTTTGCCGGACAGGGTGTGGTGGCCGAGACGCTGAACATGAGCCAGTTGAAGGGATACCATACCGGCGGAACGATTCATATCGTGGTCAACAACCAGATCGGATTTACCGCATCGCCGGAGGATACCTACTCGGGGGCTTACAGCACGGACGTTGCCCGGATGGTGCAGGCGCCGATCTTCCACGTCAACGGCGACGATCCGGAAGGGGTGGTCCACGTCATGCGGCTGGCCTTCGAGTATCGCAGCAAATTCCGTCAGGACGTTGTGATCGACATGTTCTGCTACCGCAGGCACGGACACAACGAGAGTGACGAGCCGAGCTACACGAACCCGGTCCTCTACAGCAAGATCAAGGATCATCCCTCGGTCCGTCACGTCTACACCGAACGTCTTGTCAGAAACGGCACGATGACCCGGCAGAAGGCCGAAGAGATCGAAGTGAAGTTCAGGAGCGAACTGGAGAAGCTGCTGGAGGCGACGAAGGCACAGCCGAAGGTCTCCGATCCGGAGGATCCCCTGGCCGACCAGCGGATCAACCCGAAAGACATCTGGTCCGATCCGACGACAAAGATCCCGGAGTTCACCTTCGACCACATCGCGAAGCATCTTGCGACGGTGCCGAGCGAGATCGAGGTCCATCCGAAACTGGCCCGGCTGATCGAGCATCGCTCGAAGCAGATCGAGGAGGGGAAGATCGACTGGGCGCTGGCCGAGGCATTTGCCTTCGGTGCCCTTGCGCTGGACGGATATCCGGTCCGGCTCTCCGGACAGGACTCACAGCGTGGAACGTTCTCGCAGCGGCACGCCGTGCTGCACGATCAGAACAGCCACCGGACCTGGACGCAGCTCGATCATCTGAGCGAGACGCAGAGCCGCGTCATGGTCTACGATTCCCCTCTCAGCGAGTATGCGGTTCTCGGATTCGAGTACGGCTACTCCAGCGCCGATCCGAAGGCGCTGGTGTTGTGGGAGGCGCAGTTCGGCGACTTCGTCAACGGCGCGCAGATCGTCATCGACCAGTTCATCAGTTCCGGCGAGGACAAGTGGAACCAGACGAGCGGTGTCGTGCTGTTGCTGCCGCACGCTTTCGAGGGACAGGGACCGGAGCATTCCTCCGCCCGCATGGAACGTTTCCTGACGCTCTGCGCCGAGGACAACATGCGCGTGGTGGTCCCGACGACTCCGGCGCAATATTTCCACCTGCTCCGCAAGCAGGCCAAGCGGGAGATCCGCAAGCCGCTGATCGTCTTCACGCCGAAGAGTCTTCTGCGCCACAAGCTTGCCGTCTCGACAAAGGACGACTTCCTGCACGGCGAGTTCATGGAGGTGATTCCGGAAGTCGACCGGATCGATCCGAAGAACGTCCGGCGCGTGGTCTTCTGCAGCGGCAAGGTCTACTACGACCTGCTGGAGGGGCGTCGCGAGCGGGGAGTGGAGGATGTGGCTCTCATCAGGGTTGAAAAACTCTACCCCTTCCCGGTCAAACGGATACGGGAACAGCTTGAGCGCTATCATCACGTGACGGACATCCTCTGGGTACAGGAAGAGCCGAAGAACGCCGGTGCCTGGCCGGTGATCCCGCACTGGATGAAGAAGGGGGTGCTTCTCGAATCGCAGCATCTCTCCTTCCTCGGTCGTCCGGCCTCCGGAAGTCCGGCCACCGGCAACAAGCACCAGCACAAGCTGGAGCAGGAAGAGATTGTGAAGCGGGCGCTGGTGTTTTAGAGCACAAGGATTTTATTTCAGATATGAGAACGGCGATCGGGGGAATCCGGTCGCCGTTTTTTCACGCAAAGACGCAAAGGGGAAAGATCGCGGAGAGTTCGATGGTGTAATCCTCTCCAGGAAGAAACGCTTCCGGGTCTTGTCCTGCAGGATAATGATGAAAGAGAAAACCGGCATGAGCGGGATGCTCATGCCGGTTTCCGGCTTCTGAAGCGGGTGATATGCTATGGACGTCCCGTCACCTTGAACATGAAGGGGCGGTCCTGTGCCTCGCACGTTGCCGACCGGATCATCACCATGAATGTGTTCGGGCCGACCGCTCCTATTCTCGACGCCGAGATAAAGGCACAGACCGGATCATCGTACGAGTTCTCTATCGTTGCCGTGATCGATGCATCCCTGAGGATAACCGGGTTCCCCAGTACATCCT
>CBFGQN010000094.1:0-10023 GCA_965650895.1 uncultured Ignavibacteria bacterium
AGTCTGGCGGTAGCCGAAGAGACCGGGGACAGTGCCGGTCGCGCCCGGACCGCCTATGCACTCGGCGTCTTCGAGATGAATGCCGGGAACCATGATCGGGCGGAAGACCTTATGCTGCAAAGTCTTGAATTTTTCAGGAATGCCGGAGACCGGGAATATCAGCTCCATGTCTTCAAACATCTGATCGAGCTGGCGAAACTGAGTGGGGCGGAACCTGAGGCGAGACGGTATCATCAGGAACGCCAGGACCTGAGCCGTTCGATCTTCTCCTCCGAAGCGACGCGGCGCGTACGCTCGCTGATCGCCGGTCTTGAAGCATCCCACGCCCGACATGAAGGGAAACGCCTCGGCCTGGAGGATGAGGATCTGCAACGGATTGACGATATCAGCAATGAATGGTCCCCTCTCTACGCCGAGTCCCCCGGCGCGCTGGTCGAACCGGGGCAGCGGAACGAGTCGGCAGGACCGACAGCCGTTGCGCCGGAAGATCCGGCGAGCACTCCGGCAATGATCGACATCCGCACGTTCGGCGCGTTCCGGGTGGAGCAGAACGGTACGGAGGTTCCACGAACCGCGTGGCAGAGAAAACGGGCACGCGATCTGTTCAAACTGCTGCTGATCCGCCATCGCTCGGTGGTCACCGTTGCCGAAATCGAGGAGAGTCTGTGGGGACGACCGATGGAGAAGATCGAGTCGCTTGTGATGAACGCCGTCTCCCACATCAGACGCGCGCTCAGCCTGCAGGCCGAACGCCGCGATCGCCTCCCCTCCCTCGTCCGCAACGGCGACGGGTATCTGCTGGATCTGGGGGATGATCTGAGGATCGACTTCGTTCTCTTTCAGGAACTGATCGTCGCCGCCCGCCGAAGTGAAGGGGCAGAGGAACGGAAGGAGCTCTACACGAAAGCTCTCGACCTGTATTACGGCCCCTTTCTTGCTGAGGAAACCTATGCCGAGTGGACCGACAACCACCGGCGTCTGCTGACCGATGCCTGGTTCGAGGCGGCGGAATATCTTGCACGTGACGAACTCCGCTCCGGTCGGTACAACAAGGCAACCGCCCATGCCAGAGAGATTCTCGGCCGGGAAGTGACAAGCGAAAGCGCCTGGCAGGTTCTGCTGCAGAGCCTGACGCATCTGGGACGGCACGGCGATGTGCTTGCCGAATACGAGCGTTGCATCCGGATCTACCGCAAGGAGCTTGATGAGGATCCGCCAACCCGCCTGCGGGAGATCGCCGCGAGGAATTCAGCGGCAGATTCATCGTGATGGCACAGCCGGAAGAATCCTCTCTCTCCTTACCATCCATTTCGTCCTACCGTCCGAGCGCGACCGGAACTATCCGGGCAAAGCCCTCCTCCCCGACCACCCGGACGAAGTAGAGGCCGGCGGCCAGTCCATCGGTCAGGAAGTCAATCCGTGTCTCTCCTTCGGGGAAAAAGCCCTCACGCACCAGCGCAGCTTCCCGCCCCAATTCGTCGTGCAACGATATCCGAAGGGGACCCCCGCCGTCAGGGAGATCGATCAGAATCGTCCCCCGATCGGTCACAACGTTCGGCAGAACCCGTATCCCCACCCCTTTATCTCCAACAATCACATCCGGATCGACGGCCGAACCGCTCGGCACCAGTTCCACCGAATACCAGATCGTTCGGGTCTCTCCCTGATCGATCGTCACCCGATAGTCGGCTCCCACCTTTGTCCCCTGCAACGGTTCTCCCCACGGCATCCCCTCTTCGTCAAGCGGCTGCAGGATCACGTCCTTGACATCCCCCCCGACCTTGAACTCAAGTTCGACGCGAACCGGATCCAGCAGCATCGGGCCTTCCCCCCACGTACCGGCCGTCGTCGTGTCATCCCAGCTCCATCCGGTCGGCTCGGTTCGGGTCACCACCGTCAGAAGGGAGCGCCCCGGCTTGTTCAGTTCTTTTTCCGGATCAAGCGGAACCCACAGAATCGTCGCGGTCTCGTTCAATGAAAACGCGTTGATCTCAAGCAGATCAAGATCGATTCCTCCCGGACGATTCAGCAGACCGGAAACCCCCTGCACACGAGGTGTATTGACGCTCATCGTTCCGCGGGCGACCTCCCACCGGATCTCCCGCGTATCGCTGTTCACCTCTCCGTCGGACTGCGCCGGGAAGGAGAAGTCGTTGGCCTGCGTGAACGTTTCGGCATCGAGCGAATCGACCACCAGCCGGAGGATGGTCGCGGCAAAGCCGTTTACGCCTCCCGGCACTCCGTAGGCCCCCCAGTTTCCGGCAAAGCGGGGAAGGAGATCAATCTGTTCTGCGGTATGCTGCAAGCGAATTGTGGTGCGGGCCGGAGCGATGAGACCGTGACGGATGATCTGCGAGACGGCCGGCATCATGCCGGAAACGACCGGATTGTTCCGCATCGAATTCCAGTCGGCACTGTCGATATAATCGCGCCGGTTGTCTCCCCGGTCCTCATCCCACGTGTCGAAGATGAAGCCGTCCCAGTCCTGCAGAAGGAGATAGGCCGGATTCTTAAGCATCGACTCGGCCTGGTAGCGATTCGGAAAAGGGGAACCGAAGGAAGTGATCAAAGGTTTGCGGGCCCGGGCAAACATCGTGTGGTTGTAGAGTGCTCCGGCCCAGGTCTGGCGAAGCGGAGAGTAGTTCCGCACAAGCCATCTCCCGTTTTCGCTCCCGACCCAATCCCACCCCTGGGCCGACCTTCCCAAATCCATCTCCTGCTGTGCGGCCACATCCATCACCGTGCTTGCCCAGATATGCTCCGAACCGCTGATCGGCTGCCGGGCGCCGATGCTGTCGCGCACGAAGCGTTTCAGATCGGAGAAGTAATCTTCGTCAAGTTCCCGGTAGAATTCGTACTGATCGATAAACCGTCGGGACGATAATCCCGGATTCTCTCCCCAGGGGTTCCGGGCCACCGAGTAGTTCTCCAGAGACTCTCCGGGAAGTATCCCGACCGGAGCGACTTCCTGAAGCCGGATGTCGTCGATGACAAGTTCTCCCTCCTTGTCTCCGTAGAAAAAATACAGGCTGGTGGTTACATTGCCGTTATCCACCGGTATCAACAAGAATGCTTCATGTTCTTCCCACCACGGATTGATCTGCCGGGCCTCGTTGAAGCCGGGCGATAATCCTCCCTGGGCGGCAAAGAGTGCAAGGCGCAGGATCCGTCCGTCCTGATTGCCGCACTTCGCCCTGAACGACAACCGGTAGATCCTGTTGAATTCCAGACCGACAGTCTGCCACATATAGGCATCGTAGACGTTTGCCTTCCCATCACGCACACGAAGGGTCAGGGCCTCCGCTCCGTCCGGGACGCTGTCCCGTGTCAGGATCGGGAGGACGGAGAGACCGTTTCCGGCATTGAAGCTCCACTCCCGGTCCCACTCCTGGCTCTCCTCAAAACTTCCCCCCTTCACAATATTCGGGTACCCCCCTTCCGGCGGAACAACGTTCCAGCGATCGGCAAGGGTGGCCGTCCCTCCGTATTTCTTCCGGAGCCAGTCGTTGTAGAGCGTATCGACCCGACGGGTATGCCGCCGGTTCAGCAGAGAGACGCCGGGATCGTAGATGTCATAGGCAAGCCGGTGGAACGTGTTCATTGCCCGGCGGTGGAGAATCTCCACCATCGCCACGGCCGGTTCTTCCCTGTATGAAAGACCGGTAAACGGATTGACGTGATTCAGCAACTCCCGGGCGACATGTTTGTGGGCGGACCGGGCCTGCGGATAGATGAACTGCAATCCCTGCCCCAGCCACGGAACCGTATCCAGCACTCCCTCCCCGAATCCGTCTTCCGGACGGGGGGCACGGGCAGAGAGAAGAGTCAGGGCAGTATAGATGCCGTTCCGCTTGAGTTGATAGACAAACCAGTCGAATCGTCGCGCCTGGTCCGGAGCAAGCGACCGGAAGCCGTCGGCCGGATTCAGGATCGAGGCCGGAGCGGCCCAGTCGTAGGAGAAATCCATATAGCGGAAGCGGACGAGATTCACGCCAAGCTTCCGCAGTCGGCGCGCCTCGGCAACTGCATTCAGACTATCGGGAAAACAGGCCGTACTGCCGATCGTCACCCCGACGAACCGAACGGGCGTCCCGTCCTCGAACTCCAGATTTCCCTCCTCGTTTGTCCGAAGGAATCCATGCGTTCCGGCCGGACCGTCGGGAAGGCCGGGAAGATAGGGACTCGATGCCGTGTCGAGCGGATCGGCCGAAAACGGGAAGCCGTTTTGAATGCCGATATTCTGTGCCCACAACGTTTCGGCAGCAATGCAGAGAAGGAACGGCAGCAGGCAGACGGTACTGAAGAGGCGGATCATGAGAACCTCCGGATCAATCTGAGCGGTTTCAGGACATCGTACGCGAAGAGAATCGGACCGCAGATATGAAATGAGACGGAAACCGGTACAGAGATACACTGTTCCTGCGGGACTCTTCACCGAACCGGAATATAAGAGGAAAGACTCCCGCTTCCGAATCAGACCTGGTGTAACATCCCCGGGTGCCGAAGTGTAGAGGGACAACGCAGAAGACAATGTCGTCGATCATGACGGAGGCCGTTATCCGAAACAGGGCAACAGCGGTCGGGAGAGCGTAAAAAAGGTCAAGGGTTTCTTTTCCACTACGATAAAGGCGGTTATATTACACGCCGTTCGGCTGCACCGCCGCGTTAACGCAATCAACTATTCAGCTTTTATAAACCAACCAGCAACACCAGATGAAGACCGGAGCAATTCTACGTCTGACATCCATCCTTTCCGCCATTTTCGCATTCACGGTACTGACCGGGTGTGGTGGCGACGGAGGAGGAAGCGACGTTTCGACAACCATTGAAACGTTTGCCATTGAAACCAAAGACACATTCAACATTGCTCCGGGGGCCGATCCGGCCGTCCCGGCCCAGGAGGGTGGAGCAGGCTTCGAGGAGATCGCTGAAGCGGAAGGATGGCAGACCGGATCGCTGACCGATGAGCAGTTGAAACTGATCGGCGATCCGAACGCAACGAAAGGGGGAGAGTTCAAGTTCGCCGTCAACGACTTCCCGGCCACTTTCCGGGCCTACGGCAAAGACGAGAACGATCAGGTCACGCGCATGATTCACAGCTTCGTCTACGAGTCGCTGATCACCGTTAACCCGATCACGCTCGAATTCCTCCCGGTCCTCGCATCCCACTGGAAGGTCGGGGAAGACGGCCAGACCTACTGGTTCCGGATCGATCCGAACGCACGCTTCTCCGACGGACATCCGGTTACGACCGAGGACGTGGTAGCCACATACGAACTTGCCCGAGACTCCTCCATCCTCTCGCCATATACGAACACATTCTACGGAGGGTTTGATCCGCCGGAAGTCGTCAGCAAATACATCTTCAAGGTTCGCTCGAAAGCAAAAGAATGGAAGAACCTTCTCTACTTCGGCGGGACCTCCATTCTTCCCGCTCACGTCATCGGAAACCTCTCCGGTTCGGAATACATGGAGAAGTACCAGTACGACATGCCCCCCGGAAGCGGACCCTATATTGTCCGTTCCGAAGATGTAGTCAAGGGAAAGATGGTCAGTCTGATCCGCCGTACAAACTACTGGGCAGCCGATTATCCGGTCAATCGCGGTGCAAACAACTTCGACAAGGTCTCGCTGATGGTCGTTGCCGACGAGCGCCTGCAGCTTGAGAAGTTCAAGAAAGGGGAGTTCGATCTCTATCTGGTCCTCAGGGCGCAGTGGTATGAAGAGGAATTCAACGATGAGCTTGTCAAGCGGGGATTGATCCAGGTCCGCCGCATCTACAACGATGAACCGCAGGGAATCAGCGGTCTGGTCTTCAACATGCGGAAGCCGCCGTTCGACGACCCGAAGGTACGCGAGGCGTTTGCCTATCTGTTCAACCGGGAAGGTCTCGTAAAGAACCTGATGTACGATCAGTATTCCATGAGCAATTCCTACTATCCCGGTTCGGTGTACGAAAACCCGAGCAACCCCAAGATCACTTATGATCCCGAAAAGGGAGCCGCACTTCTGGCCGAAGCCGGATACACCAAGCGGAATCAGGAGGGAATTCTGGTCCATGAAAAGACCGGCAAGCCCCTTGTGATCGAGATGCCGATTCTGGATAACTGGGTACGGGTGATGACGCCGGTCCAGCAGGAATGGAAAAAGGCCGGTATCAAACTCGAGTTCCGTCAGGTTGACGGTCCGACCCAGTTCAAACTGCTGAACGAGCGGAGCTTTGCGCTGGCATTTATGAGCTGGGGAGGCCTCCTCTATCCGAACCCGAAGAGCTCGTTTCACTCGGAGCTGGCTGACCAGTTGAATACCAACAACCTTGCCGGCTTCAAGAACCCCCGAGCCGACGAGCTGATGGAAAAGGAACTGGTCACCTTCGATCAGGAAGAACGGGTCCGGATCATCCGGGAACTCGACAGCATCCTCATGGCTTCAGGCCAGTACGCTCTGGCCTGGTACGCTCCATTCACCCGGGTAGCCTACTGGAACAAGTTCGGCCATCCGGAATTCTATCTCGGCAAGATCAGCGACTGGCGGTACATCATCAGCTACTGGTGGATATCCGAGGAAAAAATCGCAAAGCTGAATGAAGCGTTGCAGGATCCTTCAATTGACCTGGGAGAGGGAGAACGTGATGTGAAATTCTGGCCGGAGTATAACGAAAAGCAGAAGGCGTCCGAGCCGGTTGCGGAAAACTAGGAAGTTCGGCACAGAGGAGAGGAATTTTCCGGAAATCGCATGGGAAGAAACGTGACCGGCAAGGTTCGCCCTGCCGGTCGCTTTCACGTTCATCGCAGTCACACGATCAAGCAACGACGCTATGTTCAACTATTTTCTTCGACGTTTTCTTCTGATCATCCCGACGTTCTTCATTTCAACGTTTATTGTCTTCGTTATCCTTCAGCTGACGCCCGGCGGTCCGTTCGAGCAGATCATGCTGCAGACAAAGATGCAGATCATGTCGGGCGAAGCCGGAGCGGGAAGTTCCAACGCTCAGGAATCGATCGATCTGCCGGCCGAATCCGTTGCTGAACTGAAACGGTATTTCAATCTGGACAAGCCCATCCCGGTCCGCTACGCGATCTGGATCGGGAATGTCCTGCAGGGCGACCTGGGCAAATCCTACAAGTTCTCCGAACCTGTGATCGATGTGATCAAGGATCGGCTCCCCATCTCCATCTTTTTCGGTCTGACCGGGTTCATTCTCTCCTATCTGATCTGTATCCCGCTCGGAGTCTGGAAAGCGGTGAAGCACAGCTCGTCATTCGACATCATCAGCTCCGCACTGGTCTTCATCGGCTACTCGATTCCGGGATTTGCTCTGGGTGCGGTCCTGCTGGTAACGCTCGGCTCCGCCGGATACTTTCCCCTCGGGGAGTTCCATTCGCTGGAGTGGGACTCGCTCTCGTTATGGGAAAAAATCGTTGACCAGGCCCACCACACCGTGTTGCCGGTTATCGCCTACATGGTCGGCAGCTTCGCCACGCTGACGATTCTGATGAAAAATTCTCTGATGGAGAATCTGGGGCAGGACTATGTCCGGACTGCATTTGCAAAGGGACTGCCGGAAAAGCGAGTCGTATTTGTTCACGCATTCCGCAATTCACTGATCCCGATCGTTACCGGCCTGGGACACTTTATCGGATTGATTTTTGCCGGTTCCTTCCTTATTGAAAAAGTCTTCAATATTGACGGGATGGGTTATGTCGGATACCGCGCCGTTGTGGAGCGGGACTATACGTTTGTGATGGGGACGCTGGCAATCGGCGTGATCATTCTGCTGGTGGGGAATATTCTCAGCGATATTTTCTACGCCCTGGTCGATCCACGCATCAGATTCAAGTAGAAGAGACCGGAATTGCAACCAGAGAGACGAAATCATACAGAGGCATGGATCAGGAACATTCAACAGATAAATCTCTGAATCAGGAGAACGGAACGGAAGGGAACGCATCGCCGAACGACAGCCGGCAGCGTCCCCTGGACCATCCGCCGTTTGAACCGGCGGAAGTGCGACCGACCCTCTATGACCGGATGCAGGCACGGCAGTCAGTCCTGTTCAGGAGCGACCTTCCGGCGGCGGATAGCGAGGACGACGATCAGGGGTCGCAAACCCTGGAACATCTTGAGGGGAAGAAGGTGGTGCGCTCCCATGATTCGATCCTGAAGCGCCGCTGGCGCAAGTTCAAGTCACTGAAGCGGGGCTATTACTCGTTCATTCTCCTGATCGTCCTCTATATCCTCTCGTTCCTCCTCCCTCTGCTGGTCAACAATATGCCGCTGATGGTATCCTATAACGGCGAGACCTACTTTCCGGCATTTGCCGATCTGGTCGGGTCACCCTACTATACGAGGGAGACGTTCGGTCGTCCGGGTGACCAGAGCTTTGTGAACTTCCGGGAGTTGCAACAGGAGATAGAGAGCGATCCGACGGGAGAGAACGCCATTATCATGCCCCCCTATCCCTGGGATCCCTACGAGGGGGACTATGAAGAGGGGGTCCCGCCGATAAAACCGTCATCACGTCACCTTCTGGGAACCGATGCAACCGGACGGGACGTCCTGGCCCGTATTTGCTACGGCTTCAACATTTCCATCTCATTCGGTCTGGTGCTGACACTGATCACGTTTCTGATCGGCACCCTGTTCGGCTCGCTGATGGGATACTTCGGCGGGAAGTTCGATCTGGTGGTTCAGAGGGGTATCGAGGTCTGGCAGACGCTGCCGGCCCTCTACGTCATCATCATCGTCAGTTCCATCGTCATTCCGAACTTCCTTGTCCTGATCCTGCTGCTGACCGCATTCGGCTGGATGGGGATGACCTATTTCATGCGGGGAGAGTTCTATCGGGAGAAAGCGAAGGATTATGTGGCGGCCGCCATTTCACTCGGCACGAAGGATTCCACCATCATCTTCAAACATATTCTGCCGAACTCGCTGACGCCGCTGATCGCCACCTTCCCGTTTGCGGTGGTCGCCGGCATCACGTCGCTGGTCAGTCTGGACTTTCTCGGCTATGGACTTCCCCCTCCCACCCCGAGTTGGGGTGAGATGCTGAACGTCGGCCTGAACAACTTCAGCGGGAACTTCCAGAACTGGTGGCTGGTGATCGTGCCGGTAACCGCGATGTTCTTCACCCTGCTGATGGTCACGTTTATCGGCGAGGCGATCCGCGAGGCGTTCGATCCGAAGGTCTTCTCGCGCTTGCGATAGCTGCATGTATACATAAGGTACTTTCACCCATGGAAGAATCACCCGACTACGACAGTCCGTGGAAGGACATCCTTGAAGGATTCTTTCCGGAGTTCATCGCCTTCTGGTTTCCCGATGCGGATCGGGAGATCGATTGGGAACGTGGATATCAGTTCCTTGACAAGGAGTTGGGGCAGATCAGCTACGATGCGGAAGTGGGAAGAAGGTACGTGGACAAACTTGTCCGCGTGTGGCGCAGTGGAGGGGAGGAAGAGTGGGCGCTGATTCACGTGGAGATCCAGACCGGTCGGGAACGGGAATTTGCCGAGCGGATGTATCTCTACAACAACCGCATCTACGACAAGTACCGTCGCCGGGTCGCCAGTTTTGCGATACTTGCCGACGCTGCCGAGTCGTGGAGACCGGATCGTTTCGAGTACCGGCTGTGGAACTGTCGGGTACTGCTGGAATTCCCGACCGTCAAGCTGATCGACTGGCAGGACCGGATCGAGGAGATCCGGCAATCCGGGAATGTCTTCGGCGTCGTCACCGCCGCACATTTGCGGACGCTCGAGACCCGGAAGAATGTCGCCGGACGATTCCGGTGGAAAGTCGAGATCATGCAGAGCCTCTATGACATCGGCTATGATGAGCAACGGATCCGGAAACTCTTTCGCTTTATCGACTGGGTGATGATGCTTCCGAAAGAAATCAATGAACAATTCTACGATACCATGGAAACGTTTGAAGAGAGGGGCAACCGCCCCTATATAACAAGCTGGGAACGGATCGGACTGGAACCGGCCGCCGGCCACCGCCCGCCGGGTCAACGGG
>CBFGQN010000095.1:0-9973 GCA_965650895.1 uncultured Ignavibacteria bacterium
CCGGGCTATCCGAGTATTGTCGGATCCGGACCGAACACCTGCATCCTCCACTACAGCACGAATCGCCGGAAGAGTCGGGAAGGGGAGCTGGTCCTGATGGACTGCGGTGCGGAGTATCACGGCTATTCGGCCGACATCACCCGGACGTTTCCGGTAAGCGGAACCTTCACGCCCGAACAGCGGGCGATTTACGATCTTGTTCTCGAAGCGCAGACCGAGGCGATCGGCGAATGCAAGGTCGGAAAGGAATTCTGGGATCCCCACGCGAAGGCCGCACGGATCATTGCCTCGGGACTGGTACGGCTTGGAATTATGAAACAGGGGGATGATGTCCGCAGGTATTTCATGCACGGCACCTCCCACTTCCTCGGCATGGACGTTCACGACGTCGCCGACTCATACAAGCTGCAGTCCGGCATGGTTCTGACCGTAGAGCCCGGGATCTACATCCCGGAGGGGAGCAAATGCGACCCGAAATGGTGGAACATCGGTGTGAGGATCGAGGACGACATTCTGGTAACTGAAGAGGGACCGGTCAACCTCTCGGCAGGACTGGAGCGGACGGCGGATGAGATTGAGGGGTTGGTCGGGTCAAAGCGGTGAGTGTTGTGTAGTTGAGTGGTTGAATAGTTCAATTGTTGAAATGTTCAGTTGTTGAAGAGTGAGATGGTTGGATCGTTGATCGTTGCTAAGTCCGACACCAAACCGTTTCCCACCCCAGGTTCCTCAACAATCCCACAACCGAACTATCCAACCATTCAACTACTGAACCATTCAACAATTGAACCATTCAACAATTCAACTCTTCACCATCCCCACAAACTCCTTCGCCCGCTCCGGATCGACCGGATTTCCCGGCACTTCGTCAACTTTCAGTCCGCTGCCGACGATGATGCCGTCGCAGAGGGGGGCGATCTCCCGGACGTTCCCGGCGTTCACCCCGCTGCCGACGAGAACCGGCACCACGACTCCCTCACGCACCGCCTTCAATTCTTCCACATCAATGCTTCCGCCGGTTCGGGTTCCGGTGACGATCAATCCGTCGGCCCCTCCCCGGTAGGTCGTCTCCTGCGCCACTTCCACAATCGGTCGCTCCACCAGCGGGGCGGCATGTTTGACGTGGATGTCGGCGTAGAGCGTGACCCACGGAGCAATGCGTTCCATATACGTAAAAACCTCGGCCGCCTCACCTTCGATCAGTCCCTGATCGGTCGCCATCACACCGGTCAGCACGTTTACCCGGATGAAGTTCGCCCCCGTTGCCGAGGCGACGGCGATGGCTGCGAAGGGATCGTTCCGCAGCACGTTTATGCCGATCGGCAGCTCGATCTCCCGCTGGATTTCCTGCACCACTACCGTCATTGCCGCCACCGTGTGCGGTTCCACGCGGTTCTTCCGGAAGGGAACGTCTCCGAAATTCTCGACAATCAGTCCGTCGAATCCGGCCTGCTGCAAGTGCCAGGCATCGGCCAGGGCTGCGTCGATCACCGCATCGAACGAATCGTCGAAGTAGAGCGTCCCGGGCAGGGGTCGCAGGTGAACCATGCCGATCAGCGGATGCGGCTCGTTGAAGGGGAGAACCTGACGTGGCGTTGTCTGCATGAAATTTTAGATCGAATATTCAATATGGACTATCTGCTCTGTTCTGGGGCTCGGCAGGAATGAAATCCCGGATTGCAGGGGTAAGATCCATCCTGCGGAGACCTGTTGGGACATGGTGTACCATGTCCCAACAGGTCTCCGCAGGTTATAGGCGAAGGCTATAGGGCCATGATTCCCAGGGGCCCGGTTGGTCTGTGGTCCATGGTGCACCATGGACCTACATGCCGAACGGGAAATTCATGCCGGGGATGTTGGGCAACAATCCTTCGGTCGATGCTCCCAGTTCCCGCTCCTTCATCGCTGCGGCCGATTCGATGGCTTTGTTGATGGTGGCGATCATCAGATCTTCCAGCACATCCTTCTCCTCGTTCTTCCGCGCCTCCTCGTCGATCTCCAGCTTCGTCAGCTTCAGCTCTCCGGAGATCGTCACCCTTACAATGCCGCCCCCCCCTTCCTCGGTAACCGACATCGTCTTCAGCTTCTGCTGGGCCGCCTCCATCCGTTTCTGCATTTCCTGCATGGCCTGCATCGCCTGCATCATCATGTTCCGATCCATTGAATCTTCTCCCGATAGTTGTGAACGTCCTCTCCATTCGTTGCTCTCTCCTCACCTTCAGCGTCGGGGAGGAGAGGGAAGCGAAATATAGGATTTAGAACGGAGAACAGGGCAATCGGACGGAGGTCTGCGACAGTCGTAAGAGAGCGTAAGACACACGACCTGACACGTCATGTTATTGGTATTGAATCGATGCGGTGCTAAGTTGAACAATTGCGGATTCCGGATTGTTGCCGGCAACGGCATTTTGCAAAACGATCCCGGGATTCCGAAATCCGAACTCAACGATTGATTATGAGCATACAGCGCGAACAACTGGACGATGTCGTGATCCGTTTTGCCGGAGACTCCGGCGACGGTATGCAGCTGACCGGCGGGCAATTCACGCGGACGACGGCGTTGCACGGGAACGATCTTGCCACCCTTCCCGATTTCCCGGCGGAAATTCGCGCCCCCGCCGGCACCACCTACGGCGTCTCCGCCTTCCAGCTCCATTTCTCATCGAACGATATTCACACGCCGGGAGATGCTCCTGACGTGCTGGTTGCGATGAATCCGGCAGCCCTGATTACGAACCTGACCCACCTGAAAAGAGGGGGGACAATCATCATCAACGATGATGCCTTCGACAAAAAACATCTGGAGCTTGCCGGATACGCCTCGAATCCTCTCGACGACGATTCCCTCTCCGGCTACAACGTTATCCGTCTCCCCCTGACGACGGGAACGCTGAAGGCGGTGGAGGGACTCGGTCTCTCGAACAAGGAGGCCGGACGGTGCAAGAACTTCTACACGCTCGGTCTTCTCTACTGGATCTACAACCGTCCGATGGAGCCGACGCTGAAGTGGATCGCCGAGAAGTTTTCGGGTCGACCGGAACTGGCCGAGGCGAACGAGAAGGCGTTGCGGGCCGGTTTCAATCTCGGGGAGACCGCCGAGGTCTTCAACGCTCGCTACGAAGTCCCTCCGGCGCAGCTTCCTCCGGGAACGTACCGGAACATTACGGGAAATCAGGCGACGGCTCTCGGGATGGTGGCAGCGTCGCAGCGGACCGGACTGAAGGGGTTCCTGGGAACCTATCCGATCACGCCCGCTTCGGACATCCTCCATTTCGTCTCCCGCTTCAAGAATTTCGGTTTCCTCACCTTCCAGGCCGAAGATGAGATCGCCGCGATCTGCGCCGCGCTCGGTGCGGCCTACGGCGGATCTCTTGCCTTTACCACAACGGCCGGACCGGGCGTGGCCCTGAAGTCCGAGGGGATCGGTCTCGGTGTGATGACCGAGCTGCCGGTGGTCGTCTGCAACATCCAGCGTGCCGGACCTTCAACCGGCATGCCGACGAAGACCGAGCAGTCCGATCTGTTGCAGGCCCTCTACGGTCGCAACGGCGAGGCTCCGGTTCCGATCGTCGCGCCGCAGACGCCGGGGGATTGCTTCTGGATGATTATGGAGGCGGCCCGTCTGGCAACCAAATACATGGTGCCGGTCTTCTTCCTCTCCGACGGCTATCTCGGCAACGGCGCCGAGCCGTGGAAGATTCCGGCGGTCAGCGATCTTCCCGATCTGACCGTAACCTTCTACACCGACTCCGACCACTTCCATCCCTACTCCCGGAACGAATACGAATCCCGTCCCTGGGCTGTCCCCGGAACACCCGGTCTTGAACATCGGATCGGAGGTCTGGAGAAGCAGCACGGAAGCGGCGGCGTCAGCTATGACCCGGAGAACCACGAGAAGATGACGAAGATTCGGGCAAGCAAGATCGCCGGTATCGCACACGACATTCCGGATCTGGAAGTCTACGGCGATCAGGAAGGAGATCTGCTGGTGCTCGGGTGGGGGTCGACCTACGGAGCGATCCGCGTGGCGGTCGACCGGATGCGGCTCAGAGGCTACAACGTCTCGCAGGCCCATCTCCGCTATCTCAACCCGATGCCCCGGAACATCGCCGAAGTGCTGGGTCGCTTCCGGCGCATTGCCGTGCCGGAACTGAATATGGGGCAACTTTCCCGACTGATCCGTTCGGAGTTCCTGGTCGACGCGATCGGATGGAACAAGATTCAGGGCATGCCCTATACCGCCGGGGAACTGGAGACGCTGATCGAGGGAGTGCTTGCTCCCGGGGCAAACGGGACGGGGAATGGAACAATCAAAAGTAAAAATCCAACAGAGATGATGGCCTGAAGCCTCTTCCGGATTTTTCAACTTTCATCTTGAACGATTATGAGTGAGAAAACAGCACCGGTGACTCCGGAGAAGCCGGTATATACCGCAAAGGATTTCAGCTCCGACGCCGACGTTCGCTGGTGTCCGGGGTGCGGCGACTATTCGATCCTGGCACAGGTGCAGCGGACCCTTCCCCGTATCGACCGGAAGAAGGAGGACTACACGTTCATCTCCGGCATCGGCTGCTCCAGTCGCTTCCCCTACTACATGGACTGCTACGGTCTGCACAGCATCCACGGTCGGGCAACCGCCTTTGCCACCGGACTGAAGGTGACCCGTCCCGATCTGTCGGTCTGGGTGGTCACCGGCGACGGCGACGGTCTCTCGATCGGCGGCAATCACATGATGCATATCCTGCGGCGGAACGTCAACTGCAACATCCTTCTCTTCAACAACCGGATCTACGGTCTGACGAAAGGACAGTATTCACCGACCTCGGAGGTCGGCAAGAAAACGAAGTCGACTCCGTTCGGCTCGATCGACGCACCGATCAATCCGGTCCGCTTTGCTCTCGGCTGCGGCGCTTCGTATGTGGCCCGCACAATCGACCGTGAGGCGAAGCATCAGCAGGAGATCTACGAGGACGCCTACAACCACACGGGAACAAGTTTTATCGAGATCTATCAGAACTGTAATATCTTCAACGATGGAGCTTTCGCCCACCTGACCGAGCGGGACATAAAGGACGATAACGTGCTGGTGCTGAAGCATGGCGAGCCGATGATTTTCGGAAAAGAGAGCGACAGGGGCATCCGGGTGAACGGATTGCGCCTTGAAGTTGTTGTGCTTGCGGACGTGCCGGCCGATCAGCTTCTCAGACATGATGAGACCTCGCAGGAACTGGCCCATCTCCTCTCGCTGATGAACGATCAGCCCGGGATGCCGACGCCGATCGGCGTGATCTACCGGGAGAGAAGAGACACGTATGACGATCTGGCCAACGCGCAACTTGAAGCGGCCCGCGAGCGGTTCGGAGAGGGAGATCTTGAGCAACTGCTGCACGAAGGGGAGACCTGGGTGGTCGGGTAGGAAGAGGGGAGACCCGGGCAGGACGGAGTGGGGATTGGGAAACGGCCATGAAAGCCCCTGATATATAACCCCCGTGACATGGAGAACGGAATTGAGGAGGAAGCAATCCGTTCTCGAACCATCGATTTCTTCCTTCCGCGCAATCCATTGCAAGCCCTTACCTGCGGTGCGGGTATTTCCATGCAGGAGAGGACCGGTTTGATCAGAAGATAATTCGGCCGGACTTTCCGCTCTCCTCACCGCACGATAATTTCCCGAACCTCCATCCTCATCGGATCTGACAGACTTTTCACGGTATTCGATGGCGATCGTCCGAAGGGACAATCGCAGCGGCTACCTGTAACTTTAATGCTTTTATGTACCACATGCACATGCATCGAATTATTGTCAAGGTGTCCGGATTGCTGCTGCTGTTCGTTCTGGCCGGCGGTGTCTCCAGGGCACAAGAGTATCGTTATGGTATCGGCCTTACCGGAGGGGGAACAATCGGCGTCAGCGAGGGGGATGAGATCGCCCCGTCGTGGGGCTTCCGAGGACTCTTCCGCTACGCTCTTCTGGAGTCGCTCCATCTGGAACTCGGAGCGGGCTACATGATTTTCAAGGATGACGGTTCCTATCTCGATCTTGCCGATGTCGAGACGACGTTGATCCCGATCGACCTTCGCGCCATCCTCACGCCGTGGGCCAACGACCAGCTCAGTCCGTATGCCTATGCCGGACTCGGCTTCGCTTCGTTCGACGTCGTGGAACTGCCGCTGGACAGAACTCCCGGGGCCGACACGTCGGGTCCGATGCTGATGATCCCTCTCGGCGTCGGATTGAACTATCGGCTCTCGCTTAACTGGGCGCTGGATCTGCAGGTCGGAAGCAATCTCACGCTCAACGACGATCTGAATCCGAAGTACGACGACATCAACGATGCGTGGTGGTCGGGGATGGTCGGGGTGATTTATTCTTTTGGCGGTACCGGAGATGAGGGGGATGAATCCGTTCCGCAGATTCGCCGCGACGTCCCGTTTGTGCTGGAGGGGATCGAGTTCGAGACCGGTAGCGCGTCGATCAAACCGGAGTCCGTAACGATCCTGCGCCGCGTCCTCCGGACGCTGGAGCTGAACCCGGAGGTTCGTGTGGAAATTTCCGGACATACCGACAGTGTCGGGACGGCGGAGAACAATCAGGATCTTTCGATGCGGCGGGCGGAATCGGTGAAGCAGTGGTTCATCCGCAATGGTGTGGCGGCCGGCAGGATGGAGACGATCGGCTACGGCGAGACGCGACCCCGCGCCGACAACGGCACGGCCGAAGGGCGTGCCCGCAATCGTCGTATCGAGATGCGGCGGATCGACTGACAGGGAACATCGAATCGATTCTCACACAGGTGTGAGAACAGACGAAGAAAACCGAAGCGGCGGGGTCTGCAATCGTCAGGCTCCGCCGGTTTCGTGCAAAAGCCCGACCGTCGCCTCCAGAATTTTTTCCAGCGGAATACTGTCCGATTCGTCGTGGATCTGTCCGATCACCACCCGGTGCGGAATGCCGCGCGGCGCCCACATGGCCGGTTTCGCGAACTCCGTGTAGTATGCCGTCACAGGCGTGCCGACCGCCGTGGCGATGTGGACCGATCCGGTGTCGGGGGAGATCAGCAGCCGGGCCGCGGCAATTCCGGCTGCGGCTTTCAGGATCGAGGGGAAACTCATCACCAGGGCCCCCCCTTCACGCGCTATGCGTTCGATCTTCTCCCGATCCTCGGGCGCCCCGGTCACGGCTACGGTCAATCCTTCCGGACCGAATCGTTCGTTCAGCATCCGGACCAGTTCCGTTGCCCGCTCCTCCCTCAGCGTCCGGTACTCTTCGCTAGCCGAGAGGTTCAGCAGGATGAACTTCCCTTTCTCCAGCCCCATCTTCTCCAGTTCTCTCTCCGTCTCCTCTCTCAGCTTCTCGTCCAGCATCAGCGAATAGGGGGGCATGGCCGGACTCTCTTCGCCGAGATCGATCCCCTGCGTAAAGATCGCGTAGGTCTGTTCGGCCAGATGAGTGCTCGGGAAATAGGTCAGCCGATGATCGAAGAGGAACCTGTTGTACCGATGTCCTCTGCCGACCACCCGTCCGCGCGGCGTGGCGAGTCCGGCGATGATGATCGGCATCGTTGTGTGGCGTGTGACCAGTTGAAAGGTCGCGTCGTAGTCGCGGCGGCGACAGGCCCGGATCGCCCTGAAGCGTTCGGCGAGCGAATCTCCCCAGAGAATCAGGTTCGCCACTCTCGGATCCGAACGGATCACCTCTGCGTTGACGTTGCTCCCCAGTACGTCGATCTCGGCCTCCGGGGCAAGTCGCTTCAGGGTCTCGATGATCGGTGTGGTGATGATATAATCGCCGAGTCGGTCGTGCCGGACCAGCAGGACGCGCCGCAGCTCCTCCGGCCGGAGTTTCGGTCGTCCCTGCGGGCGACCGAAGAAGAATCCGAGGATGCGCCCCACGATCCTGCGCCGCAGCGACCAGTGGCGAAACGCGTCGATATCTTTCGGCGGGATGTGGGATTCCCTGATGATTGTCTCCCGATCTCTCTCCATTCCTTTTCCGTTCGATTAGGTGGGTGGGTTCACGTTCTTCCGATTCCGATACTCTCCTTCGATCTCCCGCAACAACTCCGCTGCCTTCCCGACAATCAGTTGTGTGTCGATGCTCCGTGCATCCTCCCCTTCGGCTGCCTGCACGATTCTGTTCGGAACGCCGCGCGGTCCCCATCCGACCGGTCGTCCATTCGGCAGGAACCAGACAACAGTCGGCGTCCCGACGGCCGAGGCCAGATGGTTTGTGCCGGTGTCTGCGGTGATCGCCAGACGGGCGTGGGCCAGCAGGGAGAGGGCCTCGGGGATTGACCCGAACAGGGGGGTGATCCGTGGCGTGGCGAATCGTGCGGCCAGCTCTTCGGCCATCCCTTTCCGCTCGGGGCCTCCGGTCAGGACGATCTTCAGGTCGGCATCTTCGGCAAGCCTCAGCAATCCCTTCAGCAGTCCGGCAATCCGCTCCGCTCCCATCTCCCGCTCTTTCTCTCCGGCGGAGATGTTCAGCAGGATGTATGATCCGGTCGGGAGACCGAGAGCCGTTCGTTTCTCATCGACGTGCCGTTCCACTTCCGCAGAGCGATGCAGCGAATAGGGGGGCATTGGCGGGACTCCTCCCGGTATGTCGAGCGCCGCTCCCAGAAAGCCGTAAACCTGTTCGGAGTAGTGGGTGGTGGAATCGACCCTGTAGGTATGCTCGAAGAGCATCCGGTTGTTTGCATCGTCCCGACTGACCACCCGTCCCTGTGGGGTCAGGAGTCCGGCCAGCAGACCGGGGAGCGTGGTCCGCCAGAGGATAAGCTGGATCGTCAGGTCGTAAGTGCGGCTGCGACAGGCCAGAAGCGTTCGGATCCGCTTCAGCGGCGATCCGTCCCAACGAAAAACCTGATGAATGCGGGGATCTCCCTCGATCAGCGCCGCATTCCTCCAGCTTGCCAGCACGTCGATCTCCGCCTGCGGTGCGATCCGGCTGAGGGATTCGATCAGCGGGGTGGTGATCACCATGTCCCCCAACCGATCATACCGGATCAGCAGGATTCTCCTGATGTCATCCGGCTTCAGCTTCGGTCTCCCCTGCGGGCGGGAGGCGAGCAGACGGAGGATCGCTCCGGCAATCCGTTTCGGCAACGGTTTTTTCTTCGGCACTGATCGATTCACAATGACGTCCGGGTTTCGGATCCGTGTCCTTCACAGACCGCAATCCGTCGGCAAATTTATCTTTCCGGTAACGATTAACATGAGGACGCAAAGACTCGTCACCAACGGTTTTTCATTCTGGACACTTTCAAGTATTTTCCCCGACGTCACGCTTGCCGGGCGGGCCTGTCTTCCGAAAAAAGAACAATCCATCTATGAGCAGCAAGATTCATCTGACGTTTCTGGGACATTCGGCCTTCAACATCAGGTATGGGGAGTGGAATATTCTGATCGATCCCTTCATCACCGGCGATCCGGCAGCCGAGGGGGCATCGATCGAGGCGGAAGATTTCAATCCGACGCATATCATTCTGACGCACGGGCACGGCGATCATCTCGGAGATACGATCTCCATTGCCGAGCGGAGTGGTGCGGAGGTGATCGCGACGTTCGAGTGTGCGAACTATCTCAAGAAGAAGGGACTGGAGAAGGTGGCCGATATGGGGATCGGCGGCGGACGGAACTTCCCCTTCGGTCGGATCAAGTTCACGATCGCCCACCACAGCTCCTCGGCACCGGACGGAACCTACATGGGGAACCCGGCCGGTGTGCTGGTGACGATCGGCGGAAAGACGATCTATCACGCCGGAGATACGGCGCTGACATACGATATGAAGCTCCTCGGGGAGATGCACGATGTGGCGGTGGCCCTGCTGCCGATCGGGGACAATTACACGATGGATGTGCGGGATGCGATCCGTGCGGTCGAGTTCGTCGATCCGGCGGTTGCGATCCCGATGCACTACAACACCTTCGAGGTGATCGAAGCCGATCCGGAGGTCTTCCGCGAGGGAGTGGA
>CBFGQN010000096.1:0-9938 GCA_965650895.1 uncultured Ignavibacteria bacterium
CGTCTCCTTCTCGGCACTGCTTTCCCATCCTGTTTCCGATCCGGGAAGAATCAGATAAGGGGCAACCACGCTATACGATGTACTCGTTCCACTGGAATCGGTCGGTATTCCATTGATGTAGCCGACAGTCTTCACTGCTTTAAGTTCCGTGAAGTACTTCTCCGGCGTCATCGGAATTGAACGGGGGAGCGTATCCCGCTGATATGTGTAGGTGGTGACCGTACTCCGTCCACTGATCTCATCGTTGTTCTCAATAATTGCCCCACTGGGTGTTGTGGAAACATTCGATATCGGGAAAATGAAATCATAGTTGTCGGTCGTCAGCAACGTATTGTCCAGGCTCCGCTTCGTCACCTCCCGAGCCGAGTTCGAGAAGGCATAGGGGAAGTCCGGAACGCTCCCCTGAAAGACCGTCAGCGTATCGAGTCCGTCCACATCAACTCCCTGTCCCCCTCCTCCGCGATTATGATATTTGATTGCATACTTCGCCGTCGGCTCGATGATCTCGTTCAATCGATAATTCTTCAACGCGACGGTGACATTGGCCCGGGGAAAACCGAAGCCTTTATGCCGCCGCTCATACTCTTCGTAATCAAACGCCGTTTCGCGTCCTTCCGGATCAACAATCTTCGTGACGTAGGCAACCCACGACCGATAGGGCGTTGAACTCGTCAGGGGCAGATTTGCCAGCCCCCCCGCCTCAGGGGTGAAGTAGCCGAAAGTATGCAGGGGGAACTCCTCGGTAGAGAGAGCATTCCCGCTGACTGCCAGGGTATCGAACCGGATTGTGGTTGTTCTTCCGAGTGCTGAAATCTTCATCCACGTCGGGCCATAGGTGAAGCTGTGATCGTCTCCGATCCGTGTCAGCAACGCACGTCCCAGCGAGGAATCGACAATCTCCACTTGCTGCAAACCTGTCCCGGTCCACTGCCAGGCCGGATCAACATGACGCGAATACTCCAACTCAACCAACGGCAGCCGCGTATCACGAATCTCGGTCAGGTAGAAGATTGTCGGATGAGCTTTTGCTCCCCCGAACTGAAGCAGGGCGTCCCGGAAGTCCTGCATTCCGTATGGATTGAATCGCTCTTCGAAGATGTACTGCAAGCCATCACCGGGAAAGTACCGGACGATTCGCGGACGGTAGCGGGGAGCATCCGGGAGGAAATCCTGAAGGTACTGCGGCATGTCGGATTCTTCCTGAAATTCCACCAGCGCATAGCCCGGTGTATTCGCTTCGTTGACGATGTAGTAGCCGCTGTAGAACTCCTGACTGACGCTCCAGACATCGCTTGCGCCGGAGTTGCCCGACTTGTACTTCACATTCAGCAATTCCAGCACACTTCCATCCTCACGAAGCAAACGAATCACATCCCGGTAACGATACGGGAAGCTTCCTCCTCCGCTTTCCGAGTAATCACCCTGAAAGAAATCCTGCATCCGGTTGCAGATGTCGTATCCGTCGATGGTCCAGAGGAAATCATCATCGTTGAACGTGGTGATACCGGTGTTCTCGTACCGTCCGGTAATCCAGTCGGGATCGGCGTGAAAGGCAGTGGCAAGCGATAACGACTGGACGGCAAACCCGTTGATCCCCAGCAGCCAGACCGGACGATTCTGGCTGAAGCGATTCCATGCCGTATAGGGATTGTCATGGTTGGATGTCTCATATCCGCCATGGGTAGAAAAGGCAACCGACCCACAGTAATTCAGACTCATACTGAATCCGTACCCGTTCTCCTTCCAGCTTGAGACAGGATAGCTGTAGGAGACGTTCCCGTTCGAGTTGGAGACGACGAGCTTTCCGTCGACGGTGATCGCCTTGTTCTGCAGGAATCCCCGCTCGTCGTACAGTTCACCTGCTTCTTTCTGCTCGAATGCCTCGTCCGAATATTGCGCATGCAGCACGGTCCCGGCAAGGAAGAACATCAGGGGTATCAGGATGCGTATCGAGTTCATAGCGAGTTCGTAGAGTGTGTGAGTGTATAGAGTTCGTAGAGTCCGCCGCGGCGGACTGGTAGCCGTCGGTCTTTAGCCGACGCAGGAGACCCGGAGTCAAGCGAGACTTCCACGAGCGAACCCGAAGCGGAAAGTCAAGGGTCAGGAGTCCAGAGTCAGGAGTCCAGAGTCAGAATCAAGCACTTCCTCTTCGACTCTTGACCCTCGACTCCTGACTTCCGACTTCATCGAACAACAATGACCGGATAAACCCCGAACGACTTCTCCCGCGTCGAGACCCGCAGCACATAATGTCCGCTCGGCAATCCCGACAGATCCACCGTCTCGAACACCTTCCCCTCCTCTTCGATCTCCAGCTCCGATGTCCAGACCTGCGTACCGTTCACCGCGATCACTTCCACCGAATACGTTCCCGCAGGAAGGGGCGTGATCTCCACGTTCGTCGTGTAGATCGTCGGGTTCGGCCAGACGCGCGCCTCGTACTCCCGCTCCTCTACCGATGCGGTCTGCGGTGGCGGTGTCTCGGTCGTATCCTCCTGCTCCGCTCGCTCCACGCTCCGGTTCACCCGCTTCAGTTCCCAACTCGTCTTCCGCGTGTTGTCCCGTCGCTTCGGATTGACCAGTTCGGTGTTGATCCCGAGGTGCATTGCGTAGAAGGGTCCGTTCTGGAAGGTCTTGATCGTCTTCAGTTCGATCCGCTCCCTCGTCTCCAGTCCGCTCTGTCCGAAGACCACCAGCGCACAGGCGGTATCGTGCGGCAGGCGCTCACTCCGGCTGCTCCCCTGCACCGTGTCGATCCCCTTGATCCAGAAGATGAGGTCGTCGAGCGTATCGTTGACGTTATAGCGGTCGACCGAGAGGGCACAGGAGTAGCGACCCCAGACCGGAGCATCGATCCGGGTCGTGTCCCGGACCTCGGCTGCGGAGATCGTCGAATCATAGCCTCCTTCCTGACAGAGCGAGACGCCGGCGGAATCGAAGGCATTCCCCCAGCAGATGTACTCGGGAATCCATTGGAGATTTCGGTGGAGAAGGCCGTAGACGGTATCCTGCACGCAATCGGGATTGAGGTAGCCGATATGCATGACGGCAGGATTGTTGAAGGGGTCGTATGTGGAAGATTCCTCCTGCGCACTGAGCGAGACCGCTCCGAAGAGGAGCGGAAGCGCAAGGAACCAGTCGAGGCGGACCGGCAGGGTTTTCATAAGAGTAGAAGGTTACTGTTGATGGAATCAGTACACCCGTGATGTGGGAAGAAGATACAGAATGCAAAGAACGCCATGCAAGAGGGGGGCGAATTTTTCCCCTTCCGATATGGGGAAGAAAGCGGATGCAACAATCCTGAAACGAAGAAAGAAGCACGAACGGCTGATTCAATGTGTAATGCAGAAGCTCCGGTACGTGAAATATTCAGCACAGTCCCCTACCCCATCTCCGCCAACTCCCCCCACCTTTCCACATCCCGCTCCAGCTTCCGGTTCAGTGCGGAGAGTTCTTCGGCCAGTTCACTGGCGGCCGTATAGTCGGCGGTGAGGAGTAGTTCTTCCAGTTCTCTCTTTCGTTCCTCCCCCTCTTCGATTGCCTGTTCCAGAGCTTCCAGTTCTTTCTGTTCCTTGTAGCTCAGTTTGCGAGGGCCTTCCTTCGGAGTCGGTTTCTCCGTGACGGCGGTTTTGCGTCCCTCCGCTTTCTTTCGTTCGGCCCGCTCCCGTTCGATTTCGGCCCGCTCCTTCTCTTCGCGTTCGCGAATCTCAAGGAAGGTGGAGTAGTCGCCGGGATACTCACGCACTCTCCCCTCTCCTTCAAAGCGGAAGAGGTGGTCGACCGTCCGGTCGAGAAAGTAGCGGTCGTGGCTGACGATGATCGCGCATCCGGCGAATCCGTCGAGATAGCTCTCCAGCGCCTGGAGCGTCGTGATGTCCAGATCGTTCGTCGGCTCGTCCAGGATCAGCAGGTTGGGTCCGCCCATCAGCACGCGAAGCAGGTAGAGTCGGCGACGTTCACCGCCGGAGAGGTTTCCGATCAGTCCGTACTGTTTCTCCGGAGAAAAGAGGAAGCGCTCCAGCATCCGTCCTGCAGTCACCGTTGCGCCGTCTGCGGTCCGGATCGTCTCGGCCCCCTCCTTCACATAATCGATCACCCGCATCTCGTCGGCCAGCGCACGGCTCTCCTGATCGTAGTATCCGATCACGACGGTCTCCCCTATCTCGATCTTCCCCTCGTCCGGCTCCACATTTCCGAGAATCATCTCCAGCAGCGTCGTCTTTCCCGTCCCGTTCGCCCCGATGATCCCGACCCGTTCCCCCGGTTGCATCACATGGGTGAAGTTCTCCATCAGCTTCAGTGAGCCCCACGATTTGCTCACCCCCTCGATCTCCACGATCCGGCTGCCGAGTCGCCGCGACTCGATGGAAATATCCAGATCGTCCCGGCGAGCCTCTCCCGGCTCGCTCATCAACTCCACAGCCCGCTCGATCCGCGCCTTCTGCTTCGTCCGCCTGGCCTTCGCCCCGCTCCTGAGCCAGGCCAGTTCGCCCCGGATCAGCATCTGCCGTTTGTGTTCCTCCACCTCCCGGCGGGCGGCCTCCTCTTCTTTCTTCTGGAGGTAATAGCTGTAGTTCCCGGCGTAGGTCGCCACACCTCCGCGGTCTACTTCGACGATACGGCCGACGACTCGTTCGAGGAAATATCGGTCGTGCGTCACCAGCAGAAGAGCACCTGTGTATCGGGAGAGAAAATCCTCCAGCCAGCCGATGGTCTCGGCATCGAGATGGTTGGTCGGCTCGTCGAGGATCAGCAGGTCGGGATGCTCAAGCAGGGCGTGGGCCAGGGCCACCCGTTTCCGCTGTCCGCCGGAGAGGGTTCCCATCCGGGCGGAAACGTCCGGTATGCCGAGCTTGTCCAGAATAATCTTCGCCTCGGTCTCCAGACTCCACGCTCCGACGGCATCCATTTTTGCCGTCAGGTCATTCACCTTCTCCAGCAAAGCCCCGGTCTCCCCGTCGGCAGACGAAAGGCGGCGGCAGGCCTCTTCGTAGTCGTGAATCAGACGGAGCGTCTCGTTTTCGGAGGAAAAGATCGTGTCCAGGACCGACATCTCAGGATCGAACGGCGGGTTCTGCGACAGGTAGCGGACCACCGGCGAACCGGAGAAGTAGATCCGTCCGGAATCGGGTTCCTCTTCCCCGGCAATCATGCGGAGAAGCGTCGTCTTCCCGGCACCGTTCGGGCCGATCAGGCCGACCCGGTCTCCGGCCTCGAGACCAAATATCACTCCTTGAAGAATCGGTCGTCCGTCGAAGCTTTTGCTGACGTTCTCTACGGTAAGAATGCTCACGTGCGGTTCGGAAATTGCTGTTGGGTTCTGCCGGTCCGGTTCGTTCGGAACCGGAAGATATGGCACCGAACGAAAAGGGCACTCCCGAAGGAGTACCCTTTGTTCGTTCGATTACGTTTCCGTTTGTCCCCTGACCGTTGCGTCGCGGACGGAAGGGCTTTCTGCAAAGGCTTACATCGTCACGCCGTCGGTCTCCACCGAAGAGGATTCCGCCCGGGCCGAGACACGCTCTTCTTGCGGAATGCGTTCTCCCAGACCGAGTTCGCCGACCCAGCGATAGCGATCGAAGTTCTCCAGATTCTTGTTGCAGACGATCTGGAAGCAGGTGGAATTCCCCTGTGCGGCGATATGGACCGACCAGCCGAGGAAGACCTGCCAGAGACGGAACCAGAACTGGCCGTACTTCTCCTCGACTTTCGAGCGGTTCCGCATCCAGTTGTCGTACCAGCGGTCGATTGTGATCGAATAGTGGATGCCGATGTTCTCCACCGAGTGGATTTCGAACCCGGCCTTCTCCAGATTCTTCACAACAAAGCTGAGAGGCATACTCGCATCGGCGCCGGAGAAGATATACTTGTTCATGAACAGACCCCAGACAAGGCTTTCCGGATGGACGCCCGCCTTCAGTCCGGCGATCTGCAGGTAGAACAGACCGTCATCCTCCAGCATCGAGTTGATCTGCTTCATGAACTTCCGGAAGTTCTTGACGCCGACGTGCTCGGCCATTTCCAGACAGGAGATCTTGTTGTACTTCCTGCGCGGGATATCCCGATAGTCCATCCGCAGGATGCGGGCCGAATCGCTGTACCCTGCCTCGGCAATCTGCCGCGTCGCGTAGGCGGCCCCCTGCTCGGCAATCGTCACCCCCGTGGCGTCGGCCCCACGTTCCCGAGCGGCGTAGAGGGCAAGCGTCCCCCAACCGCAACCGATGTCCAGCATCGACTCACCCTGTTTCAGGTGAAGCTTGTCGCAGACAAGGGACATTTTCTGATCCTGCGCCGACTCCAGATCCTGCTTCAGGTCGGTGAAGAAGGCACTCGTGTAGATCATCCGGGGACCGAGAAACCAGTTGAAGAAATCATTGCCGCGGTCATAATGTTCCTGAACGATCCGCTCATCCTGTTTCTTCGAGTGGATCGTGACTTCCGGAATAAATCTTGTCAGGAAGAACTTGACGTGATCGGCCACCAGCTTGTAATTGACATATTGGGTCCGGTTCCTGAGGAAATCCCGGAAATCCCCTTCGATGTCAATGCGACCGTGAATGTAATCTTCAATGAGCGTCGCCATCGGGACTGTGTTCGATCCCTTGTATCGCGAACCGACTTTCGGTCCCGGGACGATGACGGTTTCAGGTTGTGTTGCCAAGAATAAACTCCTGGTGTCTTGATCGCTGACCAGTAACACCTGTTAGTGATTGGATTGGTACGGTATGCGAACTCAGGTGAAGGACACCTGATCGATCCCAAAGTCACGCTTTGAGAAACTTTCGGAAACAGAGAAGATACACAACTCGGAGAAAGGAAAAACGGAGTTGTGAAGATTTATTTGTCGGAGGACTTGCCGTTTTGGTGGGTGCCTCGGCCTGAGGTTGGGGACTATCACATCACCACAGGATTACGACATGGCAGAACGGTTATGCCCTTCAATCACTTCGAGAAGGGCGTTGAAGCGCCGCTCCCCCTCTTCGGGGGGACCGAACCGTGGGGGAAAGATCGTGCGCATTGTCAGAGGTTTTCCGGAAGGGGAAGGGTTGCTGACTCTGGGCGTGACGATATGCCAGACCGGATCGCTCTCAACCGGCGCAAAGAGCGTTCGGTCCGGAACGAACTCCTCGGAAACCCCATGCAGTTTGAACCCGACCACGTCGGATGTTCCGTTCGACTTCTCTGAGTGAACTCCATCCCACAAGGCAAGCAGGGCATGAGAGTTCCGGACGATGTAGGCTCCCAACAGACCATACTGCCGGACTCTGGCCCCCTCCCCGGTGCGAATCTTCTCCAGTGTATTTCCCTCAGCCGGCGGGAGAACAAAGGACTCCCGGGCTTCGGCAAGCAACCTATCGAACTCCGCAATCGATCCGGGTGTCTCGAAGTCCGACTTGTAGATATCCTCCGGCATCGGCAGAGGGACGACGATCTGAACGTTGCAGGCAAGGGCCGACTCGGCTGCAATCCGGTCGGCCCCTTCGGCCAGCGGCGTCAGCAATTGAAGGGGAGAATGGGGGCAACGCCCCTGAAGCTCCCGAAAGAGATCGGATATCACCCGTTTCAACCCCGGCAGATCGACATCCCGAAGGTCACGATGACCGGTAACGCCGATAACCAGAGGAAAGGGAGCACGCTCCCGAGCCCGAGCGGACATCCTCTCTTCCATCAGATATTCTCCTCCATCATCGGAATATCAATCCCGTGTTTGCGGGCATTTTCGATTGCCCGCTCATATCCCGCATCGGCATGACGGAAGATGCCCATGGCAGGATCGTAGGTCAGCACACGCTGAAGTCGTGCATCGGCCTCCTCGGTTCCGTCGGCCACCACGACCATACCTGCATGTTGCGAGTATCCCATGCCGACTCCCCCTCCGTGATGAAACGACACCCACGTGGCACCGCCGACGGCGTTGAGCGCAAAGTTCAGCAGCGGCCAGTCGCTGACAGCGTCCGAGCTGTCGATCATCCCCTCAGTCTCCCGGTTCGGACTGGCCACCGATCCGCAGTCGAGATGGTCACGTCCGATCACGATCGGAGCCGAGAGCCGCCCATCGCGAACCATCTCGTTGAAAAGCAGACCGGCTTTCGCCCTGTCTCCGTACCCGAGCCAGCAGATACGGGCCGGAAGTCCCTGCCAGGCAACCCGTTCACCGGCCATCTTCAGCCAGCGGTGGAGCGGCTCGTCATCGGGGAAAAGTTCCATAATTGCCCGGTCGGTCGCGTAGATATCTTCGGGATCGCCCGAGAGAGCCACCCATCGGAACGGTCCCTTGCCGTCGCAGAAAAGGGGACGGATATATTCGGGAACAAACCCCCGAATCTCGAACGCCCGTTCGCATCCCTCCTTCTCCGCCTCGGCCCGTATGTTGTTGCCGTAATCGAAAGCGACCGCACCGGCATCCTTCATCGCCAACATCGCCTCCACGTGGACGCGAATCGACTCACCTGCCCGCCGCAGGTACTCCTGCGGATCGCTCAGGCGAAGAGCATCCCCCTCCTCCCTGGTCAACCCCATCGGATAGTATCCGTTGAGGGGATCGTGGGCCGAGGTCTGATCGGTCACCACGTCGGGGATGACGCCCCGGCGAACAAGTTCGGGAAGAACTTCGGCGGCATTGCCGAGAAGTCCGACGGATAATCCTTCTCCTTTCTTCATGGCTTCATCCAGCCACTGCAGCGCTTCGTCCAGACTTGCCGTCTTCCGGTCGCAGTACCGGTCGTGGATCCTCTTGTCGATCCGCTCCTCATCGATCTCCACGCAGAGGGCGGCGCCCCGGTTCATCGTCACGGCCAGCGGCTGGGCCCCCCCCATACCGCCGAGTCCGGCAGTCACCACCAGCCTCCCGGCCAGCGTCCCGCCGAAATGCCGGTCGGCACAGGCGGCAAACGTCTCGTAGGTTCCCTGAAGGATGCCCTGCGTGCCGATATAGATCCAGCTCCCGGCGGTCATCTGTCCGTACATCATCAATCCCAATTCGTCAAGCCGACGGAACTCCTCCCATGTGGCCCACTTCGGCACGAGGTTGCTGTTAGCGATCAGAACGCGGGGGGCATCGATGTGGGTGCGGACCACGCCGACCGGTTTGCCCGACTGTACAAGCAGCGTCTCGTCCGGTTCCAGTCGTTGAAGGACCTCGAGAATCGACCGGAAGGCTTCGTGGTTGCGTGCCGCCTTTCCGTAGCCGCCGTAGACGATCAGCTCTTCCGGTTTTTCGGCCACTTCAGGATCCAGATTATTCTGAATCATCCGGTAGACCGCCTCGATCTGCCAGGTTTTACAGGTCAGTTCCGTCCCGCGCGGAGCGCGAACGACGCCGGTTGCCGTATCGGAATTCATGCTCATGTCCAGTGATTATGGTGTGCAAAGGTTTGGTTTCGTTCCGGGAAAAACGGAAAGTACGGCTGCCCGTCTGTTTCGGCAAAATCAGTAGATTAGTGCGACCTGTCCATCACTGCGGAAAATTTTTCAGGAACCATGATCACACGTTTACCTTCTGCATCGTCCATCGGTCTCGCACTCGGCATTCTTGCCGGAGGAATCTTTCTCCCATCCTGCGGCTCCCGTTTCGCCTCCATCTTCTTCGAACAGGAAAACCCACAGGCCCTGCAACGGGACACACTCACCCCATCGGGTGACGTCAGATCCTGGCTCGACTACGCCGACAACAAAGGGAACGGCGTCATCAAGCTTGTCACCGTCGAATCGCTTCGGAGCATGGATTCGGTCACGATCAGCGTTCCGGGCGAGGCGCGGGCTGCCGTGGGAGCTTTCGAGAACGAACGGAAGTTGTACGCTCCGGCCGGATTCACTGCGGAAGTCTACGCATGGAATCTGGGGCAGGCCAGCGACATTGTGGTTCGCGGAGACGGAACCGTTTTTGTCAGCGATCACGGGGGACGCATTCTGGCGATTACCGGAAGCGGCACGGTGAC
>CBFGQN010000097.1:0-9933 GCA_965650895.1 uncultured Ignavibacteria bacterium
TTCATCTTTGCATATTTCATGGGATTTGTCGGCCTGCTGATCGCCGTGCCGACAACCGCCGTCGTCCTGATGTTCCTGAAGGAATGGTATAGCGGAACGATAGGACCGGAAACGATACTGGTAAGGCCGGACGAAGTCGTCGCGGAATCGGGGTCAGGAAGGGGGATATAAATTTTTCATTATGGAAGAGACCATACCAAACATACGGAACGAAGAGCCTGCCGGCGATCCGCTGAGCGGCTCCTGTTTCATCGTCGGCGCGCCGATCGAGGAGCGGGACGATATGACGCAGCGGGGAATCCGGACGCTTCAGTCGGCCGATCTGGTCGTCACCTCCGACGAACGATCCGGAGCAAGTCTGCTGAAGCGATTCGCCCTCTCGAAAAAGCTGCTCGGCATCGGCGAGGAGATCGAGCAGGACGTGATCGAGACGGTCATCGCCAGACTGAACGACGGGAAGCGGATCGTGATCCTCTCGGATCCCTCCTTCCGGTTCAGCCCTTCGCTTTCCCGACTGATCGACACGATTCGTCGGAACGGACTGGAACCGCGGGTGATTCCCGGTGTCGACCTCATCGCCACGGCCCTGGCAATGTCGGGCTTCGATTCGCAGCGATATACCGTGCCGGGGGCGATGCCCACGCGACGGGAAGCCCGCGACGACTATGCGGCATCGCTGGTCGGCAGAACCGAAACGCTCGTCCTCCCCGGCGGTACGTCCCGTATCATCCCCTCGCTCGCCACACTGGCCGAACGGATGCCGGAACGGGAGGCGGCGGTGATTCTGCGACCGACCGTGCCGGGTGAAAAGATTGTGCGGGGAACCCTCTCCTCGATCTCCGAGAGCTTCAGCGGGAAGCGCTTTCAGGGAGACTATGTGGTGGTTCTGGCTCCGGAACTGACCGACGAGGAGATGCGTGAAGAGACTGAAGGTGAAGAGTATTACGATCATCAGGAAAAGGGGGAATGAAGCATGCTCAAGGAAGGAGACAAGGCACCTGCATTTGCGGCACAGGATCAGGAAGGGAAGGTTCACAGGTTGTCGGACTATACAGGGAAACGACTGGTTCTGTACTTCTATCCGAAAGACATGACGTCCGGATGTACGGTGGAGGCCTGTGATTTCCGGGACAATCTCGGGCGACTCAGAGAGCATGGCGCCGAAGTGCTCGGAGTCAGTCCGGATTCGGTCGAAAGCCACGAAAAATTTGTTGAGAAAGAATCGCTCAACTTCCCCTTGCTTGCCGACGAGGAGAAGGAGATCGCAACCGCCTACGGCGTCTGGAAGGAGAAGAGCCTGTACGGACGGAAATATCTGGGAGTGGAACGGACCACGTTCATCATCAACAAGGACGGGACGATCGGCAAGGTCTTCCCGAAAGTCAGGGTGTCGGGACACGTCGATCGGGTGATCAAGGCGCTGGCCGCCTCCGAATAGAACCGGAACAACAGGAGAAGAGGAAACCTGATGGAATTGATCGACACGCACGCTCATATCTACGACAAACGATTTGCAGAGGACTTCGAGGAGATGATGAATCGGGGTCGGGAGGCCGGAGTGGCGAAGGTGATCGCTCCGGCAACCGAGCCGGGCGACTTCCCGAAACTTGTCGATCTGAAGAACCGTTACGGCGATATCGAGATCGCTCTCGGAACCCATCCCCACAGTGCCGCAAAGGTAAGCGATGAGGAGCTTGAGCAGCTCCCGGACATTATTCGCAGGGAGAACGCGATTGCCGTTGGTGAGATCGGACTGGATTACTACTATGACTTCGCACCGCGCGACCGGCAGCAGGAGGTCTTTCGCCGACAGTTGCAGACGGCCCGTGAACTTGATCTGCCGGCGGTGATCCACAACAGAGAGTCGGACGAGGACGTGTTGCGAATCATCGAGGAAGTGCAGGACGGATCGCTCCGGTTCCAGCTCCACTGCTTCAGCAGCGATCAAGAGGTTCTCCGCCGTGCGCTCGGATTGGGGGGGATGATTTCGTTCACCGGAAACATCACATTCAGGAAATCGACACTCGACGACGTGGTGCGGGAAGTGCCGGAGGATCGACTGATGATCGAGACCGATGCCCCCTTCATGACGCCGGTCCCCGACCGGGGTAAACGGAACGAACCGTCGTTTGTCGGTCGCGTGGCCGAAAAAATAGCCGAAATCCGAAACGTATCAACAGAAACGATAGTCCAGATGACGACACAGAACGCACGACGCTTTTTTGCCCTTCCCCTGCTGATCCTGCTGGCATTCTGCGCCTGCGGTCTGCTTTCTCCCATCCAGGCACAGACGTCGGAACCGGTTGAGACGGTCGATACCGCCCGGCAACGGGGCCCCTACGACAAACTGATCGGTCTCGGCCCCCACCTGACCTCCACGACCTTCCTTATCGACCGGGTGACGCAGACGAGCGCTTTGTCTCCCGGCATCTGGTTTACGATCTCCCCGCTGCAGCCTCTCGGCTTCGACCGCCTGCAGTTCGATTTTATCTACACTCCGGCCCGCGTCAGCATCTTTCCCGATCCCAGTTCCGATTCGGTGATCAGAAACAAGTTCAGTACCGGAGAGGGCTGGGATACGAGTCTGGTGAACATCCACAATTCCTACAACTTCTTTTTGCGGTTCAACTGGAATCCGAAATCGTTCATCAACTTCCACGCATCCTTCGGCTATACCCTCTTCTACAACTCCTACGGCGTCGACCGGATTCTGGTAACCGGCATCGGCGATACGACGTTGCAGAACTATGACGAGACGGAGTCGGGTCTGGGGGGATCGCTCGGACTGACGATGAACCTGGAGACACCGTTCGGCATCGTGGCGCCGACCGCCGAGCTCCACTACTCCCAGATCCTGGGAGACCGCGCATTGACGCGCCACGGCGACACCTACGCCATCAGTCAGACACGACTGGGGGTGATCTTCTATCCGAAGATCAGCGAATTTTTCGGACTGAAAGTACCGTAGCATGAGCGGAATCCCAGATACCGAACGCCTGACGGTGGTCGACCATCCGGTAACCCTTGACGGGCTGACCCGGTTGCGGGACCACCGCTCAACTCCTCCGGAGTTCAGGGAAGCGACTCGTCGCATCTCCCGCGTCCTCGCCGTGTACGGCGGGGCCTCCCTTCCGCTTGGCCGGACCCGGGTCACATCACCGACCGGGATGGCTGCATCCTGCGCCGTTGTGGAGGGACGGATTGTGCTGATCCCGATCATGCGGGCCGGGCTCGGCATGGTTGACGGGTTTCTGGATATTCTGCCGATGGCCGACATCGGATTTCTGGGGCTGGCACGAAACGAGGAGAGTCTGCAACCGGAGGAGTACTACCGGAAGTTTCCGAAGGATCCGGCAAACGCATCGGTCTTTATTCTCGATCCGATGCTCGGCACCGGAGGGAGTATCTGTGCGGCCCTTCGTTCGATCGGGGATGTCGATCCGGCCCGTGTCACCGTCGTCTCCATCATCTCGGCCCCCGAAGGGATCAACACCGTCCATTCCTCTTTTCCCGACATCCGGATTATCACGGCTGCGGTCGACGAACGGTTGAACGACCGGGGGTTTATCGTTCCGGGACTGGGAGATGCCGGAGACCGGTTATGGGGCACCGAGTAGAAGCGCGACAACTTGCCGTTCTGGTCGGGACCGAACTTGGTCTGACCGGAAGTGATCTGCTCCGTTTCTTCGGCGACGCACCGCTCGA
This sequence comes from uncultured Ignavibacteria bacterium, assembly GCA_965650895.1. Lineage (GTDB taxonomy): Bacteria > Bacteroidota > Ignavibacteria > OLB7 > OLB7 > JAGWAZ01. Next base: position 3,706 of record CBFGQN010000097.1, read on the forward strand.
CTTTCCCGTCACCTTTTCCGGACGACTCCCCTTTCTTGCCCACCGGTTCGGGATGGTCGGCATCACGCTCGGCGGCAAGGTCCGGCTTCTGGAGAAGTCACGCAACAGCTCTCCCCCCTGGTTTCTTTCGCTGCTCCGTCACGAAGCCGAGCACGTCAGGCAGCAACGGAAGGAACCGATCCTCTTCTATCCCCGCTACCTCCTCTTCTGGCTGGCGAAGTTGCTCCATCCGTTTCCGTCGGACGATCTCCGGTCGCTGCGGCGGCGCTACGGTCTCTTTTATGCCGCCTACCGTGCAATCCCCTACGAAATCGATGCCTATCGTGAGGGAGATGGGCTTGCCGAGCGATTGAAATCAATCGGGACCGAACCGGAAGACTCCGATTCCAGGCAGTCCGAATGGTGATCCGGCAGCTTCGGAACCGGTTTTCTCCTCCTTCAAATTGAATATTCTTGTATGCGGCTTGTTTGGGGAGAAGGGATTCAGGATATTTGTGCTGTTTTTACAGGCAGCCCGGCACCAGGAGGCTGCACTAACGTCCAACCGCATCCGGAAACGACTGCCAGTGCTCGGATTTTTTTCCAACGACATCGCTATTGACCTCGGAACCGCCAACACTCTTATCTGGATGAAAGGTAAGGGGGTGGTGCTGAACGAACCGTCAATCGTCGCGTTCGACAGAACGACCAAGAAGATCGTCGCCATCGGGCATGAAGCCCAGGCGATGATCGGCAAAACTCACAGGGATATCCGGACAATTCGTCCGCTGAAGGATGGCGTCATCGCCGACTTCGAAATTGCCGAGGGAATGCTCCGGGCATTCATTCGGAAGATATCCCCCACCTGGCAGCCTGCCCGTCGCATCGTTGTCTGCGTTCCCTCCGGCATCACCGAAGTGGAGAAGCGGGCGGTGCGGGATTCGGCAGAACATGCCGGCGCGAAGGAAGTCCATCTGATCGCAGAACCGATGGCCGCAGCAATCGGCATCGGTCTGGATGTGGAGGCGCCGGTCGGCAACATGATCATCGACATCGGCGGCGGGACGACCGAGATCGCCGTGATCGCCCTGAGCGGCATCGTCAACGACGAGTCGATCCGGATCGCCGGTGACGAGATGACAAACTCGATTGTCCAGTACTTCAAGAAGAACCACAACATCCTGATCGGCGAGCGGACGGCCGAGGCGATCAAGCATCAGGTGGGGAGCGCCATGCCGCTGGAGGAGGAGATTCAGGTGGAGGTCCGGGGTCGCGACCTGGTTGCAGGCGTCCCGCGCATGACCACCGTGACGAGTGCGGAGATTCGCGAGGCGCTGGCCGAACCGATTCTGGCCATCGTCGAGGCGGTGAAGCTCTCGCTTGAACGGACGCCGCCGGAACTTTCAGCCGACATTCTCGACCGGGGTATCATGCTGACCGGTGGAGGGGCGTTGCTGCGGGGACTGGACGAAAGGATTCGTCGGGAGACCTCGCTTCCGGTCTTCGTGGCCGAAGACCCGCTGACGGCCGTGGCGCGAGGAACCGGCAAGGTGCTGGAGAACCTGCCGATCTACAGTCAAGTGCTGATAAAAAGCCGTCGCTACTAATCCTCTGTTTCAACCCGGTCTATGTATCGCATCGTCGATCTGATCCTGCGCTATAAGGAGTACGCTGCGACGATCCTCCTGACGATTGTCGCGCTCCTGCTGATTTCCGGCGATGACGATAACCGCATCCGTTCGTTCCGAACAATCTCGGTCGGCATTATCGCATCGGTTCAGTCGGCCTTCGACTGGGTACCGAACCCGTGGTCGCTGGAGACCGAGAACCGCGCGCTGCGGAGTCTGAACCGCGATCTCTCGCTGGAAGCGATGCGTCTGCGGGACGCCGGGATCAAGGTGGAGGAACTGCGGAAGATGCTGGAGTTCAGGGAGCGATCCCCGATGAAGCTTGTCGCCGCCGAGGTCGTCGGCAAGCCGACACTTCAGCTTCGAAACTATATCACCATCAATGCCGGATCGGATGACGGAGTAAAGGAAGGAATGCCGGTGATCACGCCGGCCGGTCTGGTCGGTCGCGTCGTCGGACTGGACGACGAGAACGCCATCGTCCTGCTGGTCATCAATGCCGACTCCCGCATTGCAGCCCGGACACTTCGTGGAAGAAACAACGGCATCCTGTTCTGGGACAAGGAAGAGCGGTTGCTGCTGAACAACGTCCCCTCGGTCCTGACGCAGGAAGTGGGAGATACGGTCATCACCTCCGGACTCTCCTCCTTCTATCCGGAAGACATTGTGATCGGAACCGTGGCCAAGGTAGAGGAAGAGCAGGGAACGCTGTATCATCGGATCATTGTCGAGCCGACGGTCAACTTCGCAACGCTGGAGGAGGTCTTCGTCGTTCTCTTCACGCCGGACACAAAACGACTTGAGCTGGAGAAAAGAGTGCTTGAGGAAGTCGGACCTTCCGGCGGAGGGAATCAGGAACAATGATTTCCTCGAACCGCATTATCTGGTATGCCATTGCCGCTCTCTTTCTGCTGCTGGCACAGCTCAACCTGGGATTTATCTCGGTTGAGAACGTCGTGCCCGATCTGCTGGTGATCTACGTCGTCGTCGTCGCCCTGCTGGAAGGACAGTTCGCCGCCATCGTCGCCGGATTTGTCGTCGGACTGGCCTACGACTGGATCAGCAGCGACATCAACGGAACAAACGCCCTCGGGAAACTGTTTGCAGGATTTGTGGCGGGATTCTTCTATGAGGATGGTCTGGAAGTGCAGGGGGCGATCGGCACGTTCCGCTTTTTGGGCGTGACCGCCGGAGCCACTCTGGTCCACAACATCATCTACTATTTCTTCTACGTGCAACCGGCCGATCTCTCCTTCTGGAACTTCTTCCTTCGGGGCGGACTGGCCGGGGTCCTCTACACAACAGTCATTGCCGCAATTGTGATGCTGGTGGCGGCACGGAAGAAGAGCTGGTAGTCGGGAATGGAGACGAAGAGGCGAGGGAGCATTGGTTCTTTTACCTTTTTCCTCTCTCGACTCCGAACTCCTGACTCTCGACTTTTCCCTCTCCAAAATCTACAAGCCTCACACTCCCCGACTCCTGCTCCCCTCTCCTGACTCTCGACTTTTCCACCACCAACCATTCAACTCCTTCGCTTCGACTCCGCACCGGATCCCTCGCCATCCTCCGGGTCTCCCGATGTCGGCTAAAGACCGACGGCTACCGCGACTCCTGACTCTCGACTCCCACATCTTGACTCACGACTCTCCCCCACCCTTCGAGCCGGTCGACGACGTCCCCCCGCTCTTGGTCCCCCCGGAAGCCGAAGTGTCGGTACCGGATGATTTCGAACCGGACGTTTCCGAGCCGGACGACTTCTCGCCGGATGATTTCTCCCCTCCCCCCTTCCTCACATAGTCGGTCAGGTAGAAACCTTCCCCCTTGAAGACAAGCCCGGCTCCGCCGCTGACGATGCGCTTCACATCCCCCTTCCCCTTCATCTCCTCATCTTCCTGAATGCAGAGAGATACGGGACAGTGAGTGAGGGCGTCGGCCGTGATCGACTGGAAGTATTCAAACCGATGTCCGCATGTCTTGCAGACGTAATCGTATGTCGGCATTCTCTGATCTGTTATCTGCTGGTGTTGATATGTTGTTCCGGGACGGAATTTACGGCGCGGCAGGAAAGATTTTCTTCAGGATTTGTTTGCCCTCTCTCCTTTTTCAGAACGCATAGCCGATACTGAGCTGATAGGCAAGGTCGAGCGAATGATTCCAGACCCACCGATCCTGTCCCTGATAGTCGAGCGGATTGTAGACCGGGAAACCGACCCCGAATCTGATCGGCCCGGCCGGGGTCTCTATGCCGATGTTCAGTCCGGTTGCCAGACCGAGATATTCGATAAACGTGTTCAGCGTGATCAGCTCCCTGTCGTCACTGTAGTTTCGGAAGTAGGCGTTGCCGGCATCGATGAAGGGGATAAGGACAAACCGCTCGCCGAGTCGCATCCGGTATTCCACGCTCCCCTCGATCAGCCAGAGGCCTCCGAGAAGGCGACGGCTTTCGTCGAGAATTTCGCGAAGGACCGTGTCGGCACAGGTTCCGGCGAAGTCTGCCGGAGGAGAAGTCACCAGCATGTCCCGCGCCCCCCAGCCCCGGATGCTGTTTGCACCGCCGGCATGGAAGCGGCTGCCGATCGGCGTCAGGGGGAACTCGCCGAACTGACCGATCGCCCCGCCGTGCAGCCGGAACGCCCAGACGTTCCGGCCTCCGGCCGACATATAGCGTCGGTAATCGATCTCCCCCTTGATGAATCCCCCGACGACTCCGGCAAACGCCCCGGTGAATCCGACATCAACGCGACCTTCGAGATAGTATCCTTTTGTCGGAGAGAAAAAATCGTTCCGGTGATCCCCGACAACCGACGTGCCGATCACCAGCGTCTGCTGGAGCGCGCTCCCCTGATCGCGTGCGGCCTGACTCGGCTTCAGTTCCGGACTGTCCCCCTGCAGTACCTGCACGCGATAGATGTCGCGAGCCAGGGCCGGGATGATCTGCTCGACCAGCAGATCCTTATCACACGAGTCGGGAAGGGCCACCTCCGCCAGACGTGTCTCGGCCTTGGCACGGATATACTCGGCCACATTGGCGTAACTGGTATTCTGAAAGAAGAGTCGGGCGGAGATGCCGCTGACGATGAAGGAGGAAGGGAAATTCCAGCCGAGATCGGTACCGAACGAGAACCGACGCGAGACCAGACCGACATCGGCTTCCCGGTCATCCACACCCCGTGCGATGCCGGCAGAGAAGCTGACGACGTCAGAAGGAATCAGCAGAGGAGCCGGAACGTCGAGACGACCGTCGAGTCCCCACTGCGCCTCATCAAACGTAAACAGACGAGTCTGTCCACGTCCCCCCACCGTCCCCCGTATCGCCCGGCGAAAGATGTTGTGCCGTGTGAAGCGGGCGGAGACACCGGCACCGAAGACCGTCTCATCGGCTCTGGGGGAAAGACTCAATTCGAGCGAACTTTCAAACTCGTACTGATCGTTGAGGTTGTAGTCGACCTCCATGTTGATCGTGTCACCATTGATCGCGGCCGTATCGATCGTCACCAGCTCGAAGATGCCGAGCCGGTACAGATCCCGCCGGCTGTCGTCAACCGCCGACCTGTTGTACCACTCGCCCGGTTGGTAGCGGAGTCTGCTCCGGATCAGACTGGTATCGACCGGAGGGGCCTTGGTAACGCTATCGATCGGGAGGACGGCCGTCGTTCCGATCCGGTATCGCGAACCGGGAGTAATGTAAATGATAACGCTGTCGAGCGGTTCGGTGCAACTGCGGCAGACCGGGACATCGGGAATACGTGACTCGGCGGCAAAGGGATAGCCGTTGTTCTGCAGCAGCGTGATGATGCGCGAGACTTCCTGATCGACGTTCAGCACATCGAACGGCTGTCCCGGCTGAAGGGACTGGAGATTCTCCGCCTGCGTCCGAAGCTCCTCCGGCACACCTGAAAGTCCGACAAAGCGGACACCCCAGATGTTGTAGCGGGGACCTTCGGCGATCTGGAAGTAGAGTCTGGCAAGGTTCCGGGCCGTATCCACCGTATAGCGAACCCGAACCCTGGCGTCGTGAAATCCGCGATCGTCGTACAGAGCGGCGATTGCTATGGTGTCCTCTTGCAGCGTTGCGGTGTTCAGATAGCGGAACTCGCTCTCCTCTCCCGCTTTTCGCTTCAGGAAGGCGGCCAGGCGGACCGACAGGGGGAAAGCGATCCGGGCATAACGTTCGAGATTGGAGCTGGAGGTTGCGCGCGAGCGGATCACCGCAAGGATATCGGTCTCCGAGACCGAGGTGTTCCCCTGGATGACGATTTCGGCAAGGATCGGACGTAATGATCTGGTCGACCGCACACGGGAGGGGGCCCCGGCCTCCCCGTCGGTCTGTGCCTGAAGCGGGACCTGTACAAGGAGAAGGCAGAAGATCAAAACGGCAAAGGATCGCGACGGCATCATACGTCTGGTTGTGATTCCTCCATATTCGGACGACGATTGTTCTTTCATGACTGAAAGAATCCATCTCTATAACAGAGAAACCGGGAAGAATGTGCCCCGGAACGAGACACAGCTTCCCGGAATCCACAACCGGCACGGATGATCGACGGGAGAGCGGCGACTCTCAATATTCCAGATCGTAGTCGCCGTCCTCGTCCTCGTCAAAATAGATATCCTCATGATT
>CBFGQN010000098.1:0-9873 GCA_965650895.1 uncultured Ignavibacteria bacterium
GATCTGGGGAGCAGGAGCTTCAATCCGCCCGCTCTGCGGACGACGCACAGCCGGTCCGGCAACCTCGATGGTCGGGGTTTCATCGTGCCCGCTCAGTCCGGACTCGCTTTCGAGCTGCGTCATGATCTCCTTCGCCCGGGTGATCACCCGTGGGGGCAATCCGGCCATCCGGGCCACCTCGATTCCGTAGGAATGGTCGGCGGTGCCGGGAAGAACCGTCCGCAAAAAGATGATCCGGTCGTCATGTTCCCGCACCTCCACCTTGTAGTTGCGGATCCGCTCGAACCGGTTGGCCAGCGCATTCAGTTCGTGGTAGTGCGTCGCAAACAGGGTCCGGGCTCCGATCCGCTCGTGCAGGTACTCGGCAATCGCCCAGGCAATCGAGACGCCGTCGAACGTCGAGGTCCCCCTCCCCACCTCGTCCAGAAGAATCAGGCTCCGCTCCGTTGCGTTGTTCAGGATATTGGCAGCCTCGTGCATCTCCACCAGAAAGGTGCTCTCTCCGGCAACGATGTTGTCCTGCGCACCGACCCGCGTGAAGATCTTGTCGACGATACCGATACGGGCACGTTCGGCCGGAACGAACGAACCGACCTGGGCAAGGAGGACGATCAGGGCGTTCTGCCGGAGATAGCTCGATTTGCCTGCCATGTTCGGTCCGGTAATGATCGCGATCTGATCCCCTCCGGTATCCAGACTCGTATCGTTCGGCACGAAGCGCTCCCCGGCCGGAAGCATCGTCTCCACCACCGGATGACGTCCCCCTTTGATCTCCAGCACCGTCGAATCGTCCAGCTCCGGACGAACATAATCCCGCTCACGGGCAACGCGGGCAAAACCGATAAAGCAGTCGAGCATCGCCAGCAGCGCGGCGTTCCGGACGATCGTCTCGCTCTGCTCGGCGACCACCCCCTGAAGTTCGACGAAAAGCTCCCGCTCCAGAATCGCGATCTTCTCCTCGGCGTGCAGAATCTTCTCCTCGTACTCCTTCAGCTCCGGGGTGATGTACCGCTCGGAGTTCGTCAGCGTCTGCTTCCGCGTGTAGTCCTCCGGCACCCGGTCCCGGTGGGCGTTCGTAATCTCGATGTAGTAACCGAAGACATTGTTGAACCCGACCTTCAGCGACGATATTTTCGTCCGGCTCCGCTCCCTCTCCTGCAACGAATCCAGATACTCCTTGCCGCTGGTTCGCAGGTCACGCAGATCGTCAAGTTCCGGAGAGAAACCGCGACGGAACGCACCCCCGTCGGCCAGCGTTGCCGGAGGTTCGTCCGGCAGAGCGTTCCGAAGCCGCCCGACAAGCTCCTCCGGAAAGTTCAACGAGCTTCCGATCGTCGCCAGCGTCGGCGCGTCGCAGCGCCCGAGCAGTTCAACGATGCGGGGGATGCGCTCCAGCGTTTCAAGAACGTAACCGAGGTCGCGCGGTGTCGCCCGTCCGACGGCAACCCGACCGACGATCCGCTCCAGATCACACGCCCCCTTCAGTTCCTTCTCCAGCTCCGCCGCAACCGAAGGATTCCGGTAGAGGGCATCGACCGATTCAAGACGCTTCTCGATCTGCTCGCGGGATTTCAGCGGATGGATGATCCAGCGTTTCAACAGCCGCCCCCCCATCGATGTCGTCGTCCTGTCCAGCACGCTCAGCAGCGAGCCGTAGCGGGCGCCGTCGCTTGCCGAGAAGATGATCTCCAGATTTCGCTTGGTGGCCGGATCGAGCGATATATAATCGCGCGGAGAGTAGCGGCGAATCCGGCTGATATGCCCCAGCTTCGATCGCTGCGTCTCCATCAGATAGTGCATCACCCCTCCGGCAGCCGTGACGCCGCAGTGCAGGTCGTCGATGCCGAACCCTTTCAGCGACTGCGTTCCGAAATGTTCGCGAAGACGTTCCTCGCCATATTCCTGATCGAAGATCCACTCCTCCAGCCTGGTGATGATCGGTGTACGACTCAGGCGAAGATTGCTGAGGCGGTCCTTCTGGGCACGGCTGACGATGATCTCGGCCGGTCCGATCCCCTCAAGCGTCTCGGTCAGTTCTTCCTCCGGCACCTCCGTTGCCGAGAACTCCCCGGTGGAGACGTCGCAGAATGCGATGCCGACTTTCCCCCCGGCGAAGCAGACGGCCGCAAGAAAGTTGTTCGTCCCGGCATCCAGCAGTTTCTCGTTCATCGCAACGCCGGGGGTCACCACCTCCACGACGTCCCGCTTGACGATCCCCCGGGCAAGCTTCGGATCCTCAAGCTGCTCGCAGACCGCCACCCGGTATCCCGCCTTGACGAGTTTCGGCAGATAGTTGTCCAGTTGATGCCAGGGGAAACCGGCCAGCGGCGTCTCGTCCTCCGATCCGTTGTTCCGCTTGGTCAGCGTGATGCCGCAGACGCGGGCGGCGATCCCGGCATCCTCCTCGAACGTCTCGTAGAAATCACCCAGTCGGAACAGAAGGACCGTGTCGGGATACTTCTGCTTGATCTGATGATACTGCCGCATCAGCGGCGTCCGCTTTTTTGCCGTCCTGTTTTCGGTCGCCATGAGGTTATCTGTACGAAATATCGAAGAGAGTTCAATAGGTTCAGCCTTCGCAGAGGAATGCCTCTCGGGAAGAATCTTCCATCCCCAACGCCTTCCCCTCTGCGCGACCCTGAAGATACGACTTCCCGTGCAGCCTCCCTGAACGGACCGAACGTATCAAACCATATCTGAAATCTTCTCCCCGAATCCATGTTAAGTCCTCATTACATCCCCCCTTTTCCGCCCCTCAGGTTTACCATCACATAACATTCCTCCCTTGCTGTTGCCACCGCTTCGGAACCCGCATAACATTGCATTGCTGTAGAGAGATCGCAGGAGATAAAGAGCGACTCCGCCACCGCTGACATCATGTGACCGGTCCTTCCGGATGACCCGATGGACAGAACGTACGAACAGCAAACAGACATCCATACCATTCAGGAATTCAGAGTAATGAAGAAACGCATACTTGCGGGTGTGATCGCCCTGACGGCGGGCGCATTCTGCCTCCCCTCCTCACTGACGGCTCAGGGAAGAGGGACCCTTGCCGGGGTCGTCACCGACGGAACAACCGGTGATCCGATACCGGGCGTCACGGTTCTGGTAATCTCCTCAGCGCAGACCGGAGTGGGGGCGGCAACCGATCCCGACGGAAAATTTCTTATCAACGGGATTGTGCCGGGAACATACGACATCGCCGTATCCGCCCTGACCTATCAGGGAGATACGCTCCGGGGAGTCAGAGTGGAGGAAGGGAAGCAAGCCGATGTGAAGGTCGCACTGTTCGAGGACCAGGCGGGGGTCGAGGATAAGGGGGTGGTAAAGCTGGGGCGGCGGAGCAACAAGACGACCGAAGGAGCGCTGAATCTCAGAAGGGATGCTCTGCAGGTGACCGAGGTGACCTCCGCACAGGAGATTACCGCCTCCGGAGCCTCGAACGCCGGGGACGCAGTGCAGCGGCAGACCGGCGTGACGATTGTCGGAGGGAAGAACGTCGTGGTCCGGGGCGTCCCCGAACGATACAGCAGCACACAACTCAACGGCGTCAACCTGCCGAGTCCGGAACCGGAGAAGAAGACCGTGCCGTTCGACCTGTTCCCGGCCGGAATGATCGACAACATCACGACGATCAAGACCTTCACGCCGGACAATCCGGGGGACTTCGCCGGAGCGCTGGTGAAGATCGAGACGAAGGACTTTCCGAAGCACTTCATCTTCAATCTCGGTGTCGGCGGCGGGATGAATTCCGAAACCCAGGGGGCCGACGGCCTCGACTATGCCGGTGGAGGGACCGACTGGCTTGGTCTGGACGACGGCACGCGCGCAATGCCGGAGGGGACCGATCCGGGCCGACGCTTCACCGCCGCCGATCAGGCCGCTCTGCTCGGTCGATTCGACAACAGTGTCTGGCGTCCCGAGACGGGTTCGCTTCCGATCAATAACTCGTTCAACCTGACGCTGGGCAACAGCTTCGGCTCATCGACGCCGGTCGGCGTACTCTTCTCGGCCTCCTACTCCGCAAACTCTTCCTTCAAGGAGGGAGTCGAACGTCAGCCCCTGCTGGCCCTTGACGGAAACGGCGCGCACGAACTCCGCTACGATTACCTGACGCGCGAATCGGAACGGTCGGTCCTCTGGGGGAGCTTGCTGAACCTGAGCGTCGGTCTCGGCGATGAAAGCACGATCGGGTTCAAGGGAGTGATGAACCATTCGGCCGACGACGAGGCGCTGCTGGTGACCGGCGACTATAACTCCAGCACTACCGGTCAGATCCGCCGGACACAGCTCCGCTTCACCGAGAGAACTATTGCCGGAGCACAGATACTTGGAGAGCACAGAACCGATCTGATCTCACGCGACTCGAAGATCGAATGGCGCGCGGCGATCTCGCAGGCCGACCGTTCGGAACCGGACAACCGGCAGACAGCCTATCTGCGTGACAATGAAAACGAGCCGTATCGTTACAGCGCAAGTTTCGGCAGCGGGAACGGACGGTTCTACAGCGATCTGCAGGACATCGAGACGAACATCGGATTCGACTGGACGGCTCCGCTCTACTTCGGGGATGATCTGCAGACCGACACACGGTTGAAGTTCGGATCGACCGCCCGACTCCGCAGCCGCGAATTCACCGCCCGCCGCGTCCTCTTCGGTCCCGGCGACATGTTCGACGCCGACGTTCTGGCCGAGGATCCCGAATCGCTCTTCACGCCGGAGAACGTCGCGAACGGTTTCATCAGCTTCGACGATGCCACGCTCGGGAACGACAAATACAACGCCGATGAGCGGATTGTGGCCGGATATGTGATGGTGGAGACGCCTGTAACCGATCGGTTTCGCTTTATCGGCGGTGCCCGGGTCGAGTGGTGGGATATGGAACTTGTCCCCTTCAACCTGATCACCAACGCGGCGCAGACGAATCTGACCGCCGAACAGTCGGTGGTCGATATTCTCCCCTCGGTCAACCTGATCTACAACCTTGCCAAGGACATGAACCTTCGCGGAGCCTTCTCGCAGACGCTGGCCCGACCGGAGTTCCGCGAGCTTGCCCCCTTCCGCTTCGACGACTACAAGCTGAGCACCTTCGGCAATCCGGGACTGGAGCGGACGCGAATCATGAACTATGATCTCCGCTGGGAGTGGTATACGCGCCCTGGGGAACTCCTTTCGATCAGCGGATTCTACAAGAACTTCACCAATCCGATCGAACAGTTCTATCTGCTGGGAGGCTCCGACATCCAGGTGGAACCGGTGAACGCCTCCGGGGCGAACACCTTCGGCGTGGAACTGGAAGCCCGCAAGGGACTTGACCAGATCGCCGACTTCCTGGCGAACTTCTCCTTCGGTCTGAACCTGACCCTGGTGAAGTCGACCGTGACGTTCGATGAGGACGACCCGGTGACGATCTACAACGGCTTCGGACTCTCTGAGACGCCGGTCTCGGCACTGACGAATCTTGAGCGTCCTCTGCAGGGACAGTCTCCCTACGTCATCAACTCGCTGATCGGCTACAACAACAGCGACTGGGGGACCGATGCGACGCTGTTGTTCAATGTCTTCGGCGAGCGACTTGCGGTTGTCGGGACCAACAACTATCCGGACATCTACGAGCAGCCGCAGCCGACGCTTGACTTCACGCTGCAACAGAAACTGCCGGCCGGACTGAAACTGTCGCTGAAGGCGAAGAACATTCTGGACACCGAGACCCGGTTCACACAGGAGTTCACCGGCGAGAACGCCGAGGTGATCGAGACGGAACGATACTTCTCCGGACGCTCCCTCTCGGTCGGAATCTCCTTCAGTCTGGACCAGTTCCGAATACAGCAGGCCACGACAACAGAGTAGCAGAACAAGGGGGAGCCGACGGCTCCCCCTTCTGCATTGCACCATGTTCATTACCGGTTCTTAACACAGACAGGGGTCCGGTTTTACCAACCGATCACATTGAGCCGAAATCGGTTATGCCTCCGCCGGCCGCGTGTTACGCGCGCACGGAATCCGAGGGGAACCCCCTGGAACGATCCATCGATACTGCGACAACACAATCCGATAGCAGACAACGACCAACCACTAACTCTTATCACTAAGGAGAGAACTACATGTTCAGGAAGAATCTACTCTTCATTCTCAGCGGTCTGACCGCAACCGTCATGCTTGCAAGCTGCGGCGATGACGACACAACGGATCCGACCGATGAGCGAAAGAAGGTGACCGTCACCGACACGCTTCAGGGATCATCCGGCACCGAAACGGACGTAACGGTTGCCCCGGCAAGCGGCAACACCATCTACCTGAAGGGCTACTACGTCGTCAACCGTTCGTCGACGCTGAAGATCCCGGCCGGGACGAAGATCGTCGGCGTACCGGAGTCGGTCAGCGGACAGCCGGCGGCGCTGATCACCGAGAGCGGCGATGCCGACTCACCGAGCGGTCAGTTGATGGCCGAAGGGACGGCAAGCGCGCCGATCGTCTTCACCTCTTCACAGCCGGCCGGAAGCCGTGGCCGCAGCGACTGGGGAGGCATCGTGCTTCTGGGGAACGCCGAGAACAATCTCCCGTCCCTGATCGGAACGGTTGAGGGGACCGGAGGAAACTACGGTCCGGTCGGCACGGCAAAGAACGACGACAACTCCGGTACGCTCCGCTACGTCCGGATCGAGTACGGCGGCACGAAGGTCTCGCCGGACAACGAAATCAACGGTCTGACGATGGGTTCGGTCGGCACCGGGACGAAGATCGAGTACATCCAGAGCCACATGATCGCCGACGACGGCTTCGAGTGGTTCGGCGGCACGGTCAACGCAAAGTATCTGGTCAGCTCCGGCAACGACGACGATGCCTTCGACATGGACTTCGGCTATCACGGCAACCTGCAGTTCCTCTTCGGTATGCAGGATCCTGATCTGGCCAACCGCGGCTTCGAGATCGACAACGACGGCGACGGCTCCGGCAACACGCCGATCACCGGCGCAACCGTTGCGAACGTGACGATCGTCGGCACCGGCAAGGACAAGGCAAACAGCGAGGACAACGACGGATTCTATCTTCGCCGGAACAACCAGTTGAAGATCTGGAACGCGATCAGCACCAACTTCCGCTACGCGATGGTTGTCGACGGAGCGGCAACCGGAGCGAACGTGCAGAACAACCAGCTCTATGTGAAGCAGAGCATTCTCAACGGCAGAAGCGGTCCCTACCTGGCCAAGAGCGCCGACGACTACACGGCGAAGGCGGCGACCTGGGGGAACGTCATCGAGGACCCGCAGCTTGCCGGCATCGACTTCGCGAACCCGCAGCCGAAGCCGACCAATTCGAAGGCGGCAAATGTGGGGAGCGTCCCGAACAACGGCTTCTTCACCGCGAACACGTATGCCGGTGCCTTCGACCCGTCGAGCGGCAGCTACTGGTTCAGCGGTTGGACGAACTGGGCGAAGAACTGATCCCGCCCCTCTCGGAACGGGAGCTGACATGCAGCTCCTTTTGTGGTACAGGCCTCTCCCCTTCCTTGTGAGGGGGGGAGGTTTTTTGTGGTCTTTGCAGCGGGGAGATTGCGACGGGAGAGATGAGTGACGTCCGGAAAGGATTTACCGCAGAGACACGAAGGGCACAAAGAACCACAAAGGGGGAAGAGGACTTTTTCAATCACTTTGCATTCACTATCAGTACAGTATGAAGAACAGACAGAAATCGACGTCTCGTTTGCTCGGCAAAACCGGACTCTTCACTGACCGCAGATACGGGAAGATCCTGCCGTTCCTTCTGCTCGTCTTCCTTCCGCTCACCTCGTGCGGAGACGGGAACGGACCGGAACGAGCATCTTCGGACTCCGCAGTCGATCCCGACTCCTGGATTCTCCCCTCCTCCTACTACGACACGCTCTCCCCGAACCCGACTCCTCTGACAGGGGGCATGGCCTCATCGGAAGAACTGGTGAGGGCCGGACTGAAGGCACTGCAGAGAAACGATACCACGGCACTTGTCGAACTGATGATTACGCCGGAAGAATATTCCGCGATCATCTACCCGGAACTCGGCAAGCACTGGAGCGGAGCGCGGGATACGCGGGAGACGATCACCGACTGGATGAAGCGGAATCATTTCGGCTCGGCGGAGAAGGGACTCCGCAGGATGCTGCGGGATTTCGGCGGTCGCTCCTTCAGACTGGACTCGGTGACCTTCGGCGATTCCATACAGGTCTATCCGAGCTACACGATTCATCAGCAGACGCTCGTATCGGTGACCGATGCTGAAGGAAAACACCGGGATTTGCGAGCCTTCGGCTCAATCGTCGAAAAAGCGGGAATATTCAAGCTTCTTTCCTGGCGGGACGCCGATTAGGCAGACTGATTACACTCGTCTCAATTTCTCTCTTGTCTCTCCCGACTTCGCGCCGTAAACTTACGGTTGTCGAAAATCGTCAGGAAGCCTGCGCGTGTTTTGCCCTTCGGCGGATCACGCGCTTCTTGTGAAGCGGTTTTCCTCAGTTCCCTTCAACAGTTATTCCGTTGAGCTCAGAACAATATCGAACGTAGAACAACGATTCGGGGTCAATCCAGCATGATGAAACATCTCCGCCTCTTCCTTTTTTCAATTCTCCTCATACCAGTCGGTTCCCCTCTTCTCTCCGCCCAGACCGGAAGCTCCGGCGGCGAAGCCGGAGAGAGGGTTGTTCCGAAAGAGATTCGCGAAAAAGTCCTCCTCCGCGTCGGCGACGAATCCTTTACCGTCGAGCGGCTTGCCGAGATATGGAACCGGACGCCGGGAAAAAACATTCCAAGCTTCTACGATCTTCCACGCGATTCCGCTCTCGATTTTATCAATCTCTACGCCGATTTCCGGCTGAAAGTCCTTGAAGCAAAGGAACGGGGACTCCATCAGCGGGAAGAGTTCATCCGGGAGACCGAACGGAACCGCGATCAGGTCGCCCTCGGCATCGGTCCGTTCAACAGCGTCAGCGGCGAGGGATATCTCTTTCAGCGAAAGCTGGTCGATCCGGGCGTGCAGGAGATCTGGAAACGCCGGAACGAAGAGGTGAACATTGCCTTGATCTTCTCGCAGATGGACCCGGCGAATCCGGCTGATACGCTCAGGGCATTCAACCGGACGGTCGACATGCTCCGGCGCCTTCGCAACGGCGAGAACTTCGCACAGATGGCCGTGGACTCGACCGATGACCCGAGCCTGAAGAAGAACGGCGGCCAGTTCGGCTGGATCACCGGCGGCATGATGCCCCGTGATATGGAGGATGCGGCCTTTGAAACTCCGGTCGGCCGGCTCTACCCCGATGTGATCAGACTCCCGGCAGGATATGTTCTGCTGAAGGTGCTGGACCGGAACAAGCGGGTGAAAGTGCAGATCGGACATATCGTCTTCGAGGTGACCAAGAGTATGGACGGTTCGGACAACGCCGACGAAGCGAAGGCAAAGGCCGAGGCTGCCCTGGCACGCATCCGTGCCGGAGAATCGTTCGAGGAGGTGGCACGGGAAGTCAGTTCGGACCGGACCACAGCACAGCACGGAGGGCACCTGCTGAGCTGGTATACCCGGTCGCTCGGATTCGAATCCCGCCCCGGCAAACTCCCCCCGACCTTCGAGGAGACGGTGTTCGCACTCAAGGACGGTCAGGTCTCCGATGTTGTCCGGGATGAAATCGGTTACCGGATCGTCAAGCGCGTCGAGAGTCGGCAGCCGACATTCGAGGAGGAGGAGAAGGCGATCAGGGATATTTATCGACGTTATTTCATGGAAAGCGACCGGAACGCCTATATCGACAGCGCGCTCGACAGACAGGGTTTCGGCGTCGATCCGACAACGCTGGAAGCGGTCCTGATGTCGGTCGATACCGCCAGAAGCGCAGCCGACAGC
>CBFGQN010000099.1:0-9849 GCA_965650895.1 uncultured Ignavibacteria bacterium
CAGTGGGGTTTTGCCTGGCGGGTCTTCCTGAAAAATCGGAGAGCGGTCTTCCTTCCGCCCCTGCTGGCCGGGACCTATTACTCGCTGAGCGATCTGGTGGCGGTCGATCAGGGGATCTGGTTTTTCGACGGGAAACAAATCCTTGGAGTGACGATAGGGGGAGTTCCGGTGGAGGAAATTCTGTTCTTCTTCATCACCTCGCTGCTCGTCTCGCAGAGCATCGTTATGTTTCTGCCGAGGAAATACCGTTCTTCCTGAGGAAAAACAACGATTCCGACGTTGTAAACGATTGCGACGAGTCCGATCCGGATTTGTTCAGGACCCATCTTCAAGCGTATCTTTGCCGGTCTCTGTGTAATGGTAGAGATAAGAATCGTCTAAAATGCATGCAGGTATCATGACACCGAATAAAATTACGGTCTCAGCCTCGGCCTCCGGCGTCGACACGAAATGGTGGATTATCGACGCTGCCGGAATGAAGGTCGGACGGCTTGCCACGCAGGTCGCCACGCTTCTTCGCGGAAAGCACAAGCCGAGCTTTACGCCCCACACCGAGTGTGGCGACGGGGTAATCGTCATCAACGCCGACAAGGTGGAGCTCGCTCCCAAGCGGGCGACGCAGAAAGTCTACCACTGGTACACCGGGTATCCGGGGGGAGGCCGGACGGAGACGTTTCAGGAGGCGATGGCGCGGCATCCGGAGCGGGTGATCGAGCGTGCGGTCTGGGGAATGCTCCCGAAGAACCGTCTCGGCCGCCGTCTCCAGAAAAACCTGCGGGTCTATGTCGGGGAGAACCATCCCCACACGGCGCAGCAGCCGGAAACCCTGGAACTGAAGAAGTAATCTCACAGAAGAAGCATAGTCACGCATCGTATTTATGCAGAACACAATCAAAGTAGGACGCCGCAAGAACGCTGTCGCCCGCGTCTTCCTGACGCCGGGAAACGGTCAGGTCACGGTGAACAAGCGGAGCTTCGAACAGTACTTCCCCGAGGAAGTCGATCGGAAGATCGCCACCAGTCCGCTTGAGTCGGTCGAAATGCTCGGCAAGTTCGATATCCACGCCAACGTGCGGGGAGGGGGACGTTCCGGTCAGGTCGGAGCGATCCGTCACGCAATCGCACGGGCGCTGGTCGAGATCGACGAGGAGCTGAAGCCGGCCCTCCGCAAGGACGGCCACATGACCCGCGACTCGCGTATGGTGGAACGGAAGAAGTACGGTCAGAAAAAGGCCCGCAAGCGCTTCCAGTTCTCCAAGCGTTAATCTCGCATCCGAGAGGCGAATTTGACGAACGGTCCGGGTCGGCTTCAATGGGCGATCCGGCTGTTCTGTTTTCAGCGTCTCTGAAGGTAAAGGAATCGTAACACACTCCCTGTTTCCAATGGAGATTTCCGAAGGGAATGGGGGGACTAATAGACACATATCTCCCGACCGGCCGTGTGTGTTCGCTGCGGCGAATGTGCGGTACCGGGAAGACGGAGATAGAGGAACCAACACAACCAACTTACTCTGGAGGAAGGACAATGGCTGTCCGGATTGAAGATCTCTTGAATGCCGGTGCCCACTTCGGGCATCTCTCCCGCCGATGGAACCCGCAGATGCGGAAGTACATCTTCATGAAGCGGAACGGAATCCACATCATCGATCTGCAGAAGACGCAGCGACTGCTGGAAGATGCAAAGAACGCTGCCGAGCGGATCGCCGCCGAAGGGAAGCGGATTCTGTACGTCGGGACAAAAAAGCAGGCCCGCGAGGCGGTGCGGGACGAGGCGCTGCGGGCCGGAACGAACTACGTGACCGAGCGCTGGCTGGGTGGAATGCTGACGAACTTCTCGACGATCCGCAAGTCGCTGAAGCGGCTCGATCAGATCGAGAAGATGGAGTCGGACGGCACGGCCGAAAACCTGACGAAGAAGGAACGCCTGATGCTCTCCCGCGAGAAGGATCGTCTGCTGCGGGTTCTCGGAGGTATCGTCGACATGAACCGACTTCCCGGCGCCCTCTTCGTGGTCGATATCCGCAAGGAGCGTCTGGCGGTCAAGGAGGCGAAGACGCTCGGTATCCCGGTCTTTGCCATCGTCGACACGAACGTCGACCCGTCGCCGATCGACTTCCCGATCCCGGCAAACGACGATTCGCTGAAGACGATTGCGCTGATTACCAAGGAGATCACCGACGCGGTGATCATGGGGAAAGAGGCCAGCAAGCAACACGAGGCCGACATGGCAGCCGCCGAGGAGTCGAAGAAGGATCAGGCCGAAGATGTCGATGCCGAATCGATCAAGACCCGTCGCCGGACCCGTTCGCGTCGCAAAGGGGAAGAGGGAGGAGAGAACGAAGGGGGAGAAGCCGGTGGAGAGACGGCCGAAGCGCCGACGACCGAAGAGGCAAAGGAGACCGCAGGAGAGTCCTGATCGGGGATCCGTCCGAACAACTATTGAACTATTAGTATCACTTAACGAGAATAGAAGCTGAGTACTATGGCAATTTCTCTTGAAGACATCAAGAATCTGCGTGAGCGGACAGGGGCCGGAATGGCTGACTGCAAGAAGGCTCTGGAAGAGGCCGGTGGTGATATGGACGGGGCGATCGAGATTCTTCGCAAGAAGGGGGCCGCAACCGCCGCAAAGCGGGCCGACAAGGCGGCCGACGAGGGTATGATCGCCACGGCGGTCAGCGCCGACCACACGGCCGGAGTGGTTGTGGAGATCAACTGCGAGACCGATTTCGTGGCCCGCAACGAGGAGTTCGGCACCTTTGCCGAGAAGATCGCAAACGTTGTGCTGGAGAAAAACCCGGCGAGCGAAGCCGAGTTGCTGGGGACCGATATGGGAGGAATGACCGTGGAGGCCGGACTGAACGAGCTTCTGGCGAAGTTCTCCGAGCGGATCGGCATCCGTCGCTTCGAGCGGATCCGGACCGATGACGGCTTTATCTCCGCCTATGTTCACGGCGGAGCCCGTCTGGCCGTTCTGGTGGAACTGGCCGGTATCGGCGAGGACACCGAGAAGGCAGATCGGATTGCGCGGGATATCGCCATGCAGGTGGCGGCAATGAACCCGGCTCACGTCAGCCGTGATGAGTTCACCGCCGAGACGATCGAGAAGGAGAAGGAGATCTACCGCGAGCAGCTTGCCGCCGAGAACAAGCCGGCCGAGATCGTCGAGAAGATCGTGAACGGTCGCCTGGAGAAGTTCTTCGAGGAGAGCACGCTCCTTGAGCAGTCCTTCGTGAAGGACTCCTCGAAAAGCGTTGCCGACGTTCTGAAGGAATGCAACGAGGGGGCTACGGTCCGCCGTTTCCTTCGCTTCAACCTCGGCGAATCGCTTGAGGAGGTTCCCTCCGATGAAAGCGAGGCCTGAAAAAGAGGGTCAATTCCGCAATGTCAACGGGAAAAACGCCGCTGTACGAATACGTACAGCGGCGTTTTTCGTGTGAGAAGCCCGATTCTTCCACTCATTTCTTTTTCGTATTTTCGCCTGATTTCAAACGAAATTCTCCATAGTTACCGATCATGTCTGCAATAACCGGGTTCAAACGCATTCTGCTCAAACTCAGCGGTGAGGCTTTGATGGGGGGGGCCGAGTACGGCATCGACGCTGCTATGCTCGACCGTTTTGCCGCCGAAGTCGCAAGCATTTACGAACTGGGTGTGGAGGTCGGCATTGTTATCGGCGGGGGGAACATTTATCGGGGGGTGCAGGCGGTTGCCGAGGGGACCGACAAGGTGACCGGCGATTACATGGGGATGCTGGCGACGGTGATCAATTCCCTTGCCTTCCAGAGCGCGCTCGAACGGCAGGGAATCACCACCCGGATGCAGACGGCGATCAAGATGGAACAGATTGCCGAGCCTTTCATCCGTCGCAGGGCGATGCGCCACCTGGAGAAGGGGCGCTACGTCATTTTCGGAGCCGGCACGGGAAATCCCTACTTCACCACCGACACTGCCGCCGCGTTGCGGGCCATTGAGATCAGCGCCGACGCACTGGTGATGGCCAAGAACGGAGTTGACGGCATCTATGATGCCGATCCTCGTATCGAGCCGGAGGCCAAACGTTTCTCTGCGGTCTCCTACGCCGAGGTCCATCGCAGGAACCTGCGCGTCATGGACCTGACGGCGATCACCCTCTGCCAGGAAAACCGTCTGCCGATCCACGTCTTCGATATGAACGTTCCGGGAAACCTGAAGCGGCTGATTCAGGGAGAGGGCATCGGCACGGTGGTCAACGCCGACGGCGTTGTGCCGGAGGCCGTGTCGGCAGTGCAAATGAAGTTCTAGTTCCGAACATCTTTCTTACGTGAACCAACGCATATATTCAAGGTATGGAAGTAATGAAAATTCTGCAGGAGGCTGAAGAGGGGATGAAGCGTGCCGTTGAGCATGCCCACGTCGAACTGTCGAAAATCCGGACCGGACGGGCTTCGGTTTCGATGCTCGACTCGGTCTCGGTCGACTATTACGGCTCGATGACTCCGCTTTCGCAGGTGGCCAACGTCTCGACGCCGGACGCGACGGTAATCATCGTGCAGCCGTGGGAGAAGACGATGGTGGCGCCGATCGAGAAGGCGATTCTGGCCGCGAATCTGGGACTGACGCCGAACAATGACGGACAGGTGATCCGTCTGGCGATCCCGCCGCTGACCGGGGAGCGACGCAAGGAGATCGCCAAACATGCAAGACAGATCGCCGAGGAGTCGAAGGTCGGCGTTCGGGGCGTCCGCCGCGATGCGATGGAGCAGTTGAAGAGGGCTGAAAAGGAGGAGCACCTGAGCGAGGATCTCCGGCGGGACGGAGAGTCCGACGTGCAGTCGCTGACCGACAAGTATATCGCCGAAATCGACAGGGTTTACGAGGCGAAAGAGAAGGATATTATGACGGTGTAA
Organism: uncultured Ignavibacteria bacterium; assembly: GCA_965650895.1. GTDB lineage: Bacteria > Bacteroidota > Ignavibacteria > OLB7 > OLB7 > JAGWAZ01. Next base: position 4,890 of record CBFGQN010000099.1, read on the forward strand.
ACGTTCGATCCCCCGGTTTCAGCCGGGGGAGTCGTTTCATGTTTATCCGGAGAGGGAATTCCTATTTACGTGCATCTTGAGATCCTTATGAATCTGATTTTTTTTGGGGCGCCGGGGGTCGGCAAGGGGACACAGGCCGCAAAGCTTGCCGAACGTCTCGGCATTCCCCATATCTCGACCGGGGCGATCTTCCGTGCCGCACTTGAGCAGGGGAAAGAACTCGGTCTGAAGGCAAAGGAGTATATGGACCGCGGGGCGTTGGTCCCGGACGCATTGACGACCGCCATCGTCGTCGAGGCCCTGCAGGAGCCGGGGAATGCCGACGGATTTATTCTCGACGGCTATCCCCGCAACCTGTCGCAGGCCGAAGATCTGGAGCGGGCGCTGACCGAACGGGGGAAGGGGATCGATCTGGTTCTCTACCTGACCGCGCCGCAGGAGGAGATCGTGCAGCGAATGCTGGCCCGTGGGCGGAACGACGATACCGAGGAGGTCATCAATCACCGCCTGGAAGTCTACCGTGGAGAGACCGCACCGGTGCTGACGTTCTATCAGGAGCGGGGACTGGTCACCGAGGTCTACGGCGTCGGGGAGATCGACGAAGTTCACGATCGCGTATTCGAGGCTGCGAAGGTCGCCGCAGAATCGTAACTTCTCCCCGTGCAACTCTCGATTATCATCGTCAACTACAACGTGCGCGATCTGCTGTTGAATGCAATTGCCTCGTTGCGTCGCGCCCTGGTCGGTATCGAAGGGGAGATTATCGTCGTCGACAATGCGTCGAGTGACGGGGCGGTCGAGTTGCTGCAGCGGGAATATCCCGATGTGCTGACGTTGCCGCAGGACCGGAATCTCGGGTTCGGGCGTGCCCACAATATCGGGATCGGTCATGCTCGGGGGGAGTTCATCCTGATTATCAATCCCGACACCGTGGTGCAGGAGGATACGCTCCGGGAGATGCTCCGCTTCATGGAGGAGCATCCGAAGGCCGGAGCGGTCGGGTGCAAGATCCTCCATCCGGACGGAACGCTCGACCCGGCGGCGAAGCGCGGGTTCCCTTCCCCGTGGTCTTCCTTCAGTCGCGTCTTCGGACTCAGCCGTCTCTTTCCCCGGTCACGCTTCTTCGGCGGCTACAATCTGACCTGGATCGACGATGAGGCGACCTCGCAGGTGGAGAGCCTTTCCGGCAGCTTCATGTTCTTCCGCGCATCGGTTCTGCGCGAACTCGGCGGGTTCGATACCGATTTCTTCATGTACGGCGAGGACCTTGATCTCTGCTGGCGGACCAGGCAGATCGGGTGGGAGGTCTGGTACCATCCGGCGACCTCGATCGTTCACATCAAGGGGGAGAGCACGCGGAGAAGTTCGCTCGACTCGATTGCGATGTTCTACGACGCGATGGCGATCTTCGCCCGCAAACATTTCCGCAGTCCGTTTCTCCTGTTTCTCGTCCGTCTCGGCATCGTCCTGCGCCGGGCTCTGGCCCGTGCCGAACGACTCTTTCCGGCAATCGGCTTTGCCCTGATCGACCTTGTCGCAGTCCTGATCGGACTGATCCTCTCTTCCCTCTATGTGATCGGTGCGCTCCATTTTCCGGATTATGCCGTCCCCTGGGTCTACATCGCCCCACCGATAATTTTTATTCTTGCCATCGCAGGCTCCGGAGGCTACGGCGTCGATTCGCGTCGTCTGACGCGGACTCTGCTCGGCTACCTCGTCGGCTTCTTCATTCTCAGCACTCTTACCTACTTCTTTGAGGGATATCGTTTCAGCCGTGGAATCGTCCTGGCAACCACCGGTATCGGTGCGGTGATCGGACTGACCGCACGGTTCCTGATCATCCTCTATCGCCGGACGTTCGGCAAGGAGAGTGCCCGGCGGGTAGCGGTTATCAGTGGCAACGTTCCGGGCCTCGGTGTGCGGGAACGGTTGCGCGAGACTCTTCTGGGCCGTCCGGTCAGTCTCGTCGGCGTTATCGCCCCCACGTTCAGTCGACTCGACGACTTGCAGGGGAGAGGGATCGGCTCAATCGAGAACATTGCCCGGATTGTGCGCGAGTACCGGCTGACCGATGTCTTCGTTTTCGATTCGGAGATCGGATACGGTGAGGTGATCAACGCGATGAGACTCTGTGCCGGAGAATCGGTCCGGTTCCACCTGATGCGGGATACGCGGGACGGACTCGGAGGCGAGATCCTGGCAACCGGGAATGTCCGCTACAACTATGCTCCGGAGCCATACCGACAGAAGGTTCCGCTGACCAAGAGGCTGCTGGACCGGTTTCTGGCTCTTGTCTGCCTGTTGCTGCTGCCGGCAATCCGTCTGTTCGGCAACCGGGAACGGGTGAAGGGGAAATCGTTGTTTCAGGCATTGATCGGACGGCGTCCTCTGGTCCGCGGGGCCGCCTCCGTCGCCGGCGAACCCGTTCCGGTCTTCTCCGCCGCCGCCGTCTACTCCGATCAGGTCCGCGATGAGAAGAGCCTGATCGAAATTGAAAAGTATTATGAAGCAAACCGTTCGTTTTTGCTTGATTGCGAGATCATCATAACTTCCCTGCGATCTCCATCGAACGCCGGGGGAATGGAAGAACATGTTCCCCGACAGGTGATTCAGTGAGACCACAGAAGCAAACAGAGAATAATGGCCAAATACGTACTCGATTTTGAAAAGCCGGTCATCGAGCTTGAGGAGAAGATCGCCGAAATGCGGTCGATGTCCGACCAACTGGACATCAGCGACGAGATCGCCGTTCTCGAAGAGAAGGTGGAGCGGCTGCGGACGAATATCTACGAACAGTTGACCCGGTGGCAACGCGTGCAGCTTGCGCGCCATCCGGAGCGACCGTTGACGCTCGATTATATCGACCTGATCTGCGACGATTTTATCGAACTTCACGGCGACAGATCGTTCCGGGACGACCCGGCGATCGTCGGCGGACTTGCCCGGATCGGCGGTATGGAAATGGTGCTGATCGGCCACCAGAAGGGACACGACACGAAGGAAAACCTGAAGCGGAACTTCGGTATGCCGAACCCGGAGGGATACCGCAAGGCGTTGCGACTGATGAAGCTGGCCGAGAAGTTCGGTCTGCCGGTCGTCACGCTGATCGACACGCAGGGGGCCTATCCCGGTATCGAAGCCGAGGAGCGGGGACAGGGGGAGGCGATTGCACGGAATCTGGTGGAGATGGCCCGACTGCAGACGCCGATCATCAATATCGTGATCGGCGAGGGGGCCTCCGGCGGTGCGCTCGGCATCGGTATGGGCGATCGACTCTTCATGATGGAGAACACCTGGTATTCGGTGATCGCTCCGGAGTCGTGTTCGAGCATCCTCTGGAGAAGCTGGGACTACAAGGAGCAGGCGGCCGAGGCGCTTCGCCTGACTGCGCGGGACAATCTGGAACTGGGGATTGCCGACGGGATCATCGAGGAGCCGGTCGGCGGTGCGCATCGGGACCGCCAGGCGGCCGCCCGGAGCGTGAAGGAACAGATTCTGAAGTCGCTGAAGGAATTGCGCAAGGCACCGATGAAAAAATTGCTGGAGAATCGGTCCGAACGGTACCGCAAGATCGGCGTGTGGACAACTGGATAACATGAAAACGGGAGTTGCATGAATCGGATACTACAGGCGATATATGATGTGTTGATCACTCCGATCTTCGGAGAGGTGGACCCGGTGGCCGAACTCTACATACGGGCCGGACTGATGCTGTTGATCGCCCTGCTGATCGGTCTTCTGATTCGTCAGGTCGTTTTTGTGAAAGTGAAGAAGCTGGCCGAGAGGACCGTCAACTTCTACGACGATATCATTCTGGAAACGCTCCGGCGGAAGACGGTTCTCTGGGTGGTACTGATCGCCGCGATCATGACGATTCCGACGCTCCCCTGGGAGCCGGTCTACCGGAATGTGGCAGAGCAGATCGCCATGGCACTCCTTATCATTTCGATGACGATGGCGGTAGTGGGGGGGATCTCCGAGGCGATCAGGCAGTATACCGTAGCTTCCGGCGCCGGTGTCGGAGGGACGACGTTGATCCGGTATGTGATCTCCTTCGTTTTCTATGCCATCGGTCTTGCCGTGGTTCTCTCCCTTTTCAATGTCTCTCTGCTTCCGGCAATCACCGCTCTCGGCGTCGGCGGTCTGGCCGTGGCTCTTGCCTTTCAGGACACGCTGGCAAACCTTTTCGCCGGTATCTACATGACCATTTCAAAGGATCTGCACATGGGAGACTACGTGCAGCTCTCAAGCGGGGAGGAGGGCTTTGTCCAGGATGTGAGCTGGCGGACAACCACGCTCCGGACGCTGGCGAACAACCTGGTGATCATTCCGAACAAGAAGCTCTCCGAAAGCATTCTCACCAACTACAGTCTGCCGGAAGCCAGGCTTTCGGTGGAGCTGTCGGTCGGCATCAGCTACGATACCGATCCGGCCTGGGTGGAGGAGATTCTGATCGATATCGTCAGGAAAGCCTACGGCGAAGTCGAGGGGGTGATCGACGAGGATCCGGCAATCCGTTTCTTTGCCTTTGCCGATTCCTCGCTGACGATGAGGGTCTTTGTCCAGGTCGATAACGTCGAACATCGTTTTACGGCCCGCCACGAGTTGATGAAACGGGTCTACAAGCGATTCAAGGAAGAAGGAATCACTATTCCCTTCCCGATCCGGACGCTGCAGTTCAGCCCGACCAACGGAACCGAAGCGCTTGTCGGAAACATCAACATTGTGGAGCGGGAAAAGAAAAAGAAGAAAAAAGAGGAGTGAGTGGGGGCTATGAGCAGTGAGCCTTGAGCAGGGAGCTATGAGCCTTGGGGGGGCGTTTTTCCGGATGATAGTCGGGAAGCCCGGTGTTACACGCAAAGAGCGAAGACGCAAAGAACACAAACCCACAGCTCACAGCTCAATGCTCACAGCTCAATGCTCACAGCTCAATGCTCACAGCTCAATGCTCACAGCTCAA